>JACMMG010000007.1 GCA_014379165.1 Candidatus Parcubacteria bacterium | reverse complement strand
TCTCGCAATCATTGATCTATCAGAGGCAGGTTTCCAACCGATGGAGAGTGCCGACGGCACTGTGGTCATTGTGTATAACGGCGAAATATATAACTTCGAAGCTCTTCGTAAAGAGCTGTTGGACTATCCGTATAAAGGATACAGCGATACGGAGGTCATTCTTGCCGCATACCAAAAGTGGGGGAAAAAGGCATTCGAGCGTCTCAATGGGATTTTTGCACTTGCTCTTTTTGACAAGCGTTCGCGAGAACTTCTTGTTGTGCGTGACCGCGCGGGCATCAAGCCGCTCTATTATTTCTTTGATGGTACGAACCTTATTTTTTCTTCTGAAATAAAAGGAATCCTCGTGCATGACATCCCCCGCACGCTTGATCATGACGCGTTCATGCATTACCTTCGAGTCTTATACACGCCTGCTCCGTATACGATGTTCAAAAACATTCGGAAGCTAGAGCCAGGAGGCATGCTCACTTTTAAAGAAAATAAGATACATATTGAGTCATATGTCCTCGAGGAAAAAGGCAACGCACCTGAAATTTCTGATAAAGGATTGCATGAAGTAGTAGAAGCGGCCGTCAAACGGCAATTAGTTTCTGATCGGCCGATAGGAGTGTATCTTTCGGGCGGATTTGATTCTTCTATCGTTCTAAACTGCGCTTCGCGCGTGCATGGGGCTATTAACACCTTTAGTGTCGGTTTTGATCTTGGTAAAAATCACCCTCGGGAAGGAACTTTTAATGCCGATTCCGCCCTGGCACGCAAAACGGCTGCTTTTTATGGAGCTACACATCACGAAATTTTGCTTTCAGTGGAAGATGCTCGAAATTTATTTCAAAAAGCAATACTGCATCTTGATGAGCCTATAGGAAACGCCACAGTACTTCCCATGCTGCACTTAGCCGAGTTTACGAAACCACTCGCTACCGTTGTTTTAGGCGGTGACGGAGGAGATGAGCTCTTCGGTGGGTATGAACGGTATCGATTAAGCTTGCTCTCAACATATTATCGAAAAGTTCCTCAGGCTCTGCGAGCGATTGCAAATAGAATATATCCGCGTTTGTGCAAGCTCGATACGTCGCCAGGTATTGAGCGCTTCATGCAATTTTTATTTCAAAAAGATACTGAAGTACAACGTATACTTTCTACACCCACTACTCTAAGCGTTACAAGAGATTTTTTTGAAGAAAAATTTTTCTCCCGCCCGTCCGATGATTTTGAAAGTGTATTTATGGACACTGACCGGCAGTCCTGGCTTGTCGACGAATGTCTTATGCGTACCGACAAAATGGCCATGGCTTCGGCAGTTGAGGTGCGCGTGCCGTTCCTCGATAATGAAGTAGTAGATTTTGCCTCACGCATCCCCCGTAATGAGAAAGTGACACTTTTTGAAACAAAACGAATGCTCAAACGTACTTTCAAAAATGATCTCCCTCCATTTCTATATGGCCAGCCTAAGCGTGGATGGTTTTCACCGGGAGGCGAATGGATAAAAATGGAGCCATTTTCCACGATGGTCGATGATATTTTGTCTCCTTCGTACTATGAGGGTACTGCCGCCTTATTTAATTGGGAGGAGGTGAAAAAAATGCTTGAAACCCACCGTGATGGCCGCGAGTACCATATGGTGATGCTATGGGCTATTCTGACATTTCAGGCGTGGGCCAAAACGTATAAAGTCCATATATGAGGATTCATTTTATTGTAAACGGGATATTCCCGAACAAAAAAGCGTATGGCATTCAGATAGCAAAAATGTGTGAAGCCTTTGTCGAAGCAGGAGCCGACCTTACACTCGTAATTCCGCACACTCGCGCAAGCGTACAAAACGTAAAAGAATTTTACGGCTTGCGTAAAGAAATTTCCGTGCGAGTACTCCCAGCGATCCCGCTTTACCATGCGGGTCGCATCTGGTTTTTCCTTAGCTCGCTTTCTTCCATGCTTTCGAGCACTTTATATCTCTGGTTACAAAAACTTTTTGGTCGTGGGGGAGTCATTTATACGGTGGATCTTTCCACTTTCTCATTCGCAAATCTTGTATTTTGCGGCTTGCCGGTTTTTATCGAGGTGCATGACGCAAAGCCATATACTATTGCAACGAAAGTATTTTTCCTCCGCGCGACGGGAGTTATTGTTACTAACTCAGAAATTCGAACCCATTTATTAAACCAATTTAAAATTCCAGAACAAAAGTGCATTGTTGAGCAAAATAGTGTTGATGAGTCTTGGTTTACAAAAGAAATTTCACGAAACGATGCCCGCTCACGCGTCGGCATTCCATTAGATAGGAAGGTCGCATTATATATGGGCCGTTTTTATGCTTGGAAGCATCTGGAAATTCTTACGGAAGCCGCATTTTTATCATCAGATATTGACTGGTATGTGGTTGGAGGCTCGCAGGAAGAATTTAAGAAAGTGGCGAATGTCACTTCTTTACCAAGCAATCTGCATATTATGGGCGAGTGTTCCCTTGTGGATGTGCCATTGTGGCTTTCTGGAGCAGATGCGCTTATTGTTCTTGGCAGTCTTAAAACTCGGCAGTCATCACATTTCACGACCCCAATGAAGATCTACGAGTATATGGCAATGAAACGTCCTGTTGTTGCGAGCGATACGCCCGCCTTACGCAGCCTTATACAAGAAGAGGCCGTTTTTTATACTCCGGATATACCTGCGAGCCTTGCCGAAGAGGTAAGAAAAGCAATAGAAGGAGGCGCGGAAATTGAACATATGGTACAAAAAGCTTACAGCGCAGCCAAGCAGCATACGTGGAATAAACGTGCCGAGCGAATTTTGTCATTTTTGTCCGTACAATAATCATTCATGACTATTCATTTTTATACATTTAGCGACAGGGTCGCTCCGTCGTCTCGGCAGCGAGGTTTTGTTATTGCAGAGCAGCTGGAAAAAAGAGGGTTTTCAGTAGTTATCCATTCTCCCACCGTGCTCTCTATGTCACGTACGCCGTGGCCTAAAAAATTAGGATTAATTGTGCAATTTGCGCGCTCGCTCTTTTCGATAAAAAAAGACGATATTATTTTTCTTCAACGTACGGTCTATAACAAATATTTCTTTGTTGGTATGGTCTCATATCTTTTTCTGTTTCGACGGAAAATGATCTTTGATTTTGATGATCCTATATACACGCACAATTACTTGAAAACAAAAACATTTTGCAAAATGGCAGATGCGGTTATTACGTGTACACACAACCAGGCCAAGTGGGCCAAACAATTTAATCCTAAGGTCACCGTAGTCCATATTGCTATTGACCCCGCTCCGTATGAGAAATTCAGCAAAGATTATTCGCTCCCAGCGCCTGCAAAACCGATCATCGGCTGGCTGGGAACAGGCCCGGAGCATTTGCTTAATTTTGAGGTTCTTGTACCAGTACTGCGTCGGCTTGCTGCACAAAAAGACACACCGTTTACTTTTGTGCTTATCGGAGCATTTAACAACCCACAAGTGCATGGGATGTTTGATCAAATCCCTGATCTTGACGTCAAATTTATAGAGAAGCTCGACTATTTAGATGCAGAGAGTGCTCCTCGTGAGATACAAAAGTTCGACATCGGTATTGTGCCGCACCAAAGCGAGGGCGTGTGGAACCATGGAAAAACTTCAATGAAGATATTGGAGTATATGGCATGCAAAGTTCCCGGTGTTGTGAGCGCTTTTGGTGAGATGCCGTATATGATAGAGAATAACGTTAACGGGTTTTTTGCCGCATCAGAGGATGAATGGGTAGAGAAGCTCACATTACTTTTACATGAGTCTCAGCTGCGCAAGCGGCTTGGAGAAGCGGGACAAAAAACCGTACGGGATCGATATTCTTTTGACGCGATAGTCCCACAGATAATAGAAGTAATTAACTCTATATGATTGCCAAAAAGGATGTCGTACACGTTCGTACCGATTGCCGCTTATGCGGAAGTACCGATCTTGTGGAGGTGCTTTCTTTCGGTGAAACGCCGCTTGCAAATGCCTACCTTTCGGCAAATGATCTCAACAAGTCAGAGGTATTTGCACCACTTATCCTTATTGTCTGCCGGGCATGCAAGTTAGTGCAATTGCGAGACGTTGTAAACCCCGAAGTAATGTTCAGTCATTATTTATATGTTTCGGGCACTTCGCCGGTATTTGTTAAACATTTTGCCGAGTATGCAAAAACAGTTACAGAACGTTTTTCTCTTAGCAAAGACTCACTTGTAGTTGACTTCGGAAGCAACGACGGAGTACTTCTTTCACAGTTTAAAAAAGAAGGTACAAAAATCCTTGGCATCGACCCCGCACAAAACCTTGCCGAAGAAGCAACAAAAAACGGTATTCCCACGGTAGCGAAATTCTTTTCAGTTGAGGCAGTTAGGGATATTGCTCGCGAACACGGAAAAGCGACTGTCATTACTGCAAATAATACATTTGGACATATTGATGATGTTGAGGGAGCTGTTAAGGCAGTGAAAGAGCTCCTGCTACCCCATGGTGTATTTGTTTTTGAAGTTCAGTATTTGAAAGATCAAATTGAGCAGAATCTCTTTGACAACGTATATCACGAGCATCAGTGCTACTTCCACATTACTCCGCTCGTGCCTTTTTTCGATCGCCTAGGACTTCGGCTATTTGATGTAGAACATGTCTCTACACACGGCGGCTCTCTAAGGGGGTATGTAGGATGGAAGGATGGTCCTCATCAAACATCGAGCCGTGTACAAGAAATGCAGACAAAAGAAGCGTTTCTCAATGATCTCGCAACGTACCAGGAACTTGCACAGCGCATTGCAACCGGCAAAGAGAAGCTTCAAACGCTTTTAAGCAGCTACCG
>JACMMG010000051.1 GCA_014379165.1 Candidatus Parcubacteria bacterium | reverse complement strand
TTATGCCGAAGTGGTGCAAAAAAAATATATGCTTCGGGGTCTTATTGACGCTGGAGAATATGTTGCAGAGCTTGGGTATGACGAAGCAAACGATTTGGAAGAAACGCTCGATAAAGCAGAGAAAAAAGTCTACGACATTACCGCAGCTCCCACTCTTTCGAAATTTACGTCACTTAAAGAATCTCTTTCAGATGCATGGGCACGCCTTGAACACTTGCATGAACACAAAGACGAGTTGCGCGGCGTGCGCACCGGATTTAAAGAGCTCGACAATATGCTCGCCGGACTCCAAAAATCTGATCTTATTATTCTCGCCGCGCGCCCTTCAATGGGCAAAACTTCGCTTGCGCTTGATATCGCGCGACAATCGGCAGTCGCTCACGGTACCGTGGTTGGTATTTTTTCTCTTGAAATGTCCGCGCAACAGCTTGTAGACCGTATGGTTGCGGCAGAAGCGCGTGTTAACTCATGGAACTTGCGCACCGGCCACATAACTGGTGAAGAAGATTTCGGTCGCATTAAAGACGCATATGACCGCTTGTCTTCCGCTCCTATTTTTATTGATGATCAGCCTGGCAATAATATTCTTAAAATGCGCGCCGTTGCCAGGCGGCTTAAACGCGAGCACGGCTTAGGACTTTTGGTAGTTGACTATCTCCAGCTTATGGTCCCGACGAATGCGCGCACTAACGATAACCTTGTTCAGCAAGTGACCGAGATTTCGCGTTCGCTTAAAATTCTTGCGCGCGAACTAGACGTGCCTGTCTTGGCACTCTCCCAACTCTCTCGTGCTGTTGAAACCCGTCGCGGCAAGCCGCGACTTTCCGACCTGCGCGACTCAGGTTCTATCGAGCAAGACGCTGACGTCGTAATGTTTATTCACCGCGACGATAAGATGAACGAGAATTCCGAGCGTCCAAATATTGCAGAGATTCTTATAGAAAAGCATCGTAACGGCCCTGTAGGCAGCGTGGAACTCTACTTCGACGAAAAGCGAACTACCTTTATGTCTCTGGATAAGGGCGACTTCGGTGTATTTGAAGCCGCTAAAAACGAACCTTTCTAGTATAATTAAAGAGTGAATCCGATCGACAGACTCACCATGGCTTTTGAGCGCTTTCCTGGCATTGGGCCACGGCAAGCGCGCCGCTTCGTGCAATACCTTCTTCAAAGCCAGGCCGGATATCGCACCGCCCTTGCAGAAGACATAAAAAAATTAGGGCTCAATACCTTTCAATGTCTTGAGTGCTTTCGCTGGTCGGTTAAACAGGGAGAAACAAACGGCATATGTTCTATTTGCGGAAGCGCTCAGCGTGATAAAGGTATTTTATTTGTTGTAGAAAAGGATGCTGACATCGAAACAGTAGAGCGCAGTGGTTTTAAAGGCCTTTATTTTGTTCTCGGTAGCACGATACCCCTTGGCTCTGAAGAACCGGAAGAAAAGTATACACGTGCTAAAGAACTCCTCGCCCGTGCGCAAGAAGAAGGGACGCAAAAAAAGCTTAAAGAAATAATCTTGGGCCTTTCAGCAACAACTGAGGGCGATCATACACGTTTAATACTGAGCGAAAAACTTCGCCCTCTTTCAGAAACATTCGATTTCAAACTCTCGAGTCTTGGCCGAGGCCTTTCTACCGGAAGCGAACTTGAATATGCCGACCCGGATACGATTCAAAACGCGCTCAATTCCCGAGGGTAGCTGTTCAAAAATACCCAACTGTGGCATAACATACATTGGACGTTTTCAGCATGAAAAGGATGTGATATGTCTCTGAAATCATCAACTACGGCTCTGCTCTTAATGGTAATGGCAACAAGTGCCCCTGTTGAGGCAAAGCGTTTTGTACCGGTCTTCGGGGCAAGCCGCTTTTGCGTCAGACATCCCGGCCAATGCACACCGCAAGGTGCCGAAAGCATCGTCATCACCAAAGAAATCCGCGCGCGGATTGAAAGCGTCAACAAGGAGGTTAATCGTCGGATCACACCCGTTGAGGAAACTAGGGCAAACAACGCTGACGTGTGGCGCTATAACGTGACAGCCGGCGACTGCGAAGACTATGCCCTTACCAAGCGCTTCGAGCTCGACAAGTTTCTCCCGCGTTCGGCGCTGCGTATAGCGACCGGGAAAACTCCGCGAGGGACGGACCATGCGGTTCTCATTGTGGTGACCGACCAGGGAAACCTGGTACTCGACTCAAGAAATGATGAGATCACGACTGTCGGCAAATCGCCATACCATTTTGAAGGGATGATGTCAGCGAATCCTAAAATCTGGGAAAGCATGTAACTCTGTCCGACCAAAATCAAAAAGAGCCCTTATCGGGCCCTTTTTCATATCTAGACGAGCTTGTCTATTTTGACCTCAAAAAACGGCTGGCGATGACCACGCTTTTTAAAATAGTTGGATTTTGCTTTATATTTGATCACAACAACCTTCTTAGCCCGGCCGATTTTCTGTACCGTCGCTGAGACTTTAGCACCCTTAATATAAGGCTCGCCGATAGTCGTATCAGAGCCATTGTCTACCATAAGGACCTTGTCGAAGGTAACGGTGTCGCCTTCGCTAAAATCACCCAAGATTTTCTCGATTTTTACGGTATCACCTGCGGAAACCATATACTGCTTTCCGCCGGTTTCGATAATGGCAAACTCCTTTTCCATAAGCTAGTTAAGTGAGAGATAAAGAAAGCGTCCTCGCTTTATTTTCCGAGCGAACGACGCTTATACGAGCGCCTAGGCTCATATGCGCCAAAATATAACCCGGTTTTATAAAAAAAACAAGCCCAGGTTGGAATCCGGGCTCGTGAGCGTGGTGGCCGTAGCTGGTCAGACGTGGGCAACTTGTCCCAGTCGCGCAGTACCTCGACGGAGATTGATGCGAGGCAGGAGCGGCGTCTGCATGACCGTGGCGCGCGTATCGATGATTGCCCTGCCATCGACTGTCGTGATCTTCACCTCGAACTCCGCCATATAGCACGGATAGGAATGCGGCGGGATGAGCCTCAGAAGTGTCGCATTCATCACGA
>JACMMG010000050.1 GCA_014379165.1 Candidatus Parcubacteria bacterium | reverse complement strand
CGGTAGCCAATTCTTTATCAATGTTGCCTCCAATAACTTTCTTGATACCAAGCATACCGTGTTCGGCAAAATTATAGGCGGGGCGGACGTGGTAAAAGCGATTGAAGCAACTCCAACGGGAGAAAATGACCGTCCTGCAAGTCCAATGATAATTCAGAGCATCACGCTTCAATGAAGCCCGAGGACGTCATCCGTTTTTGGTTTGAAGAATCTTCGCCCCACCAATGGTTTAAAAAAGACGATGCGTTTGATCAAAACATTAAAGCAAAGTTCCAGGGCGCCTATAACGACATTGTAGAAGGGAAGACGCACAGCTGGCGCACTACGCCAGAGGGTCGCTTGGCTGAAGTTGTCGTATTGGATCAGTTTTCCCGTAATATGTTTCGCAATACGCCGAAAGCATTTGAGCATGACGTGCTTGCATTACGTTTAGCCGAAGAAGCAGTAGCGGCGGGAGACGATAAAAAACTCCCCGCAAAACTGCGAAAGTTCTTATATATGCCTTTTATGCACAGCGAGTCGCCCCAAGCCCATACAAAAGCAATATGGCTTTTTCTTTCGCTTTTTGACTTCGGTACACTATTTTACGAGTTCAAGCACAAACGAATTATCGATCGCTTCGGCCGGTACCCGCATCGAAACAAAATCCTCGGACGTGTCTCTACACCCCAAGAAGAAGAGTTCTTAAAAACTCACAAAGGGTTCTGAGAAGTTCACTTTTTTTGACTGCTTGGGTAAGCGGTGGTACAACCAAGTAAGAAGCCGCCTATTCACCTAGGCTTCAGAAAGGAGGGCGTTATGCGCACTCTGGCAAGTTTTATTGTCCTTTTGTCTATTTGCGGGACGGGGAGTGGCACTGAACGTACGCACGTTCCGCCGCCGCTTACAGACAATAGCCCGACAAGTTCACCGGTCGGCTATATCGACTTCTGCAAGCATTTTCCTGACGAGTGCGTCGCCCGCGGAGCCGAGGGTCTGGTGGTACTTACGGAACAGACCTGGAAGGATCTGGAAGAGGTGAACGCAATCGTCAATTACTTCATCTCTTTCGAAATGGACTTGACGCTCTACGGTCGCGACGAACTGTGGATGCTGCCCGAGACGGCGGGCGATTGCGAAGATTTCGTTCTCTTGAAGCGCAAGTATCTCATTGGCCGGGGTTGGCCAACCGGGGCACTTCTGGTCACTGTGGTGCTTGATGAGTTCGACAGCGGACATGCTGTTTTACTCGCACGCACCACTTCGGGCGACTTCGTACTCGACAATAAGAACAACTCACTGCGTCGCTGGTATGAGACTGTCTATCGCTTCCAAAAGCGGCAGTCGTTTGGAGATCCGAACCAATGGGTCGACTTCAACGATACGCGCTCCAGAACGCAGGATACCGGTTCGCATTAAGTTCGTTGCTGCACACGCTTCTCACCCGGGACTCATCATCCCGGGGCGTTTTTTATTCTCTAGTGAAACAAGCGACGTGAATAGAGACCAGCTACTTCGAAGAACCGTATGTTTGTAAGGCTTATATTTTAATTTTGTGCGCGTAGTGGCCGACAAGAGGGAGATTTTTTTCTTTTCCTTGCGCCACGTTGATAATTCCCAAGATCGCAAGAACAAGGACCGCGAAGTTTGCAAGCTGCCAGAGCATATAAAACGGCCAGAAATACATTGAGACGAACCAAATGATAATCTCGATAATAAGAAGCACAAGTCCTTGCTTGACGTGAAAACGTACGAACGGATCTTCTTTTGCTGTAAGAAGAGGAATGATAACGAGCGGACCTAAGTATGAAAGAACGCCCATAAGCGTATTTTTTTGCTCCATAAAAATAATTAACTGATAAATACTTTCCTTACTATAGCGCCTTAAAAAGAGGGGTACAATAGTGACGTGTCTGAACCTTGGTATACAAATATTCCCTGGCGTACTTGTATTCTTATTGGCGTTCTCCTTGTCGTTATACAAGGACTCATTCTCTATTTAATGGGCCAGCCCGCACTTTGCCAGTGCGGGTACGTAAAGCTCTGGGCTGGAGAAGTTCTCTCGGGAGAAAATTCCCAGCAGTTTTTCGACTGGTACACCTTTTCCCATATTGCGCATGGTTTTATCTTTTATTTTCTGCTTTCAGTTGCAGCGCCTAAGCTTTCTGTTGGGGTACGCCTGCTTATCGCCATAGGCATTGAAATGAGCTGGGAAATTTTAGAGAACACGCCTATGGTGATTAACCATTACCGGCAGCAAGCGCTTGCGCAGGGTTACACCGGAGACAGCATACTTAATTCCGTCTCCGACACACTCTCCATGGTCTTTGGATTCATCCTGTCGCGCAAGTTGCCGGTTGCAGCAGTCATTGTTATTGCGGTAGCAATGGAAGCTTTTACTTTATATATGGTGCGTGACGGGCTGATACTTAACGTGATCAATCTTATCCACCCGTTCAACTTTTTAGAAACCTGGCAGCTTTCCGGGACGCAGTAATATAAGCACTTTATATTTTTTCGATCTTTTCCCACGGGCGGCTTTCGACGCCGAAATGGCCGTAGGCAGCAGTTTCTCGGAAGATAGGACGTCGTAAACCTAACCGCTCGATTATTGCGTTAGGTCGGAAGTCGAAATTTTTCTGTACAATTTCACTTAAATTTTTTCCGGTATCATCAACCGCTTCCACCATTACTGGGTCAACTCGGCCGATAGCATATGCCACCGACACCAGCGCCCTTTTTGCATAGCCATTTGCAACCAGGTTTTTTGCGGCAAAGCGCGCCATGTATGCCGCCGAGCGGTCGACTTTGGTTGAGTCTTTGCCGGAAAATGCTCCGCCGCCGTGGGGAAGAAGCCCGCCATAGGTATCCACCATTATTTTTCTGCCTGTAAGCCCTGCGTCAGCGTCGAACCCGCCTTGCACGAAACGTCCCGTCGGATTAACCAAGATTTCTACGTTTGATATGTCGCCCAACACAAGTGGAAAAAGATGCGTGGTAAGTCCTTCGCGAATTTCCTCGAGAGTTGCTTCTTCTGTATGTTGGGTAGATGTAAGTGCGGTTACGATGCGGCCATCTTTGATAGTTACTTGGGTTTTACCGTCAGGGCGCAAGAAGGGGAGTATTTTAATGCGGCGTAATTCTTCCAGTTTGCGGGCCAACGCATGTGCGTATACAACGCCCTGCGGCAAAAACTCTTTCGTTTCGTCGGTAGCAAAGCCATACATAATGCCCTGATCACCAGCGCCACCTGTATCGACGCCTTGCGCGATATCGCTTGATTGCTGTGCTACGCGCACTGCAATTTCGAGATTGTCTTCGTAGCCGATATCGGTATAAACACGGCGCGCGATTTTTTCAAAATCGATTTGAGCGTTGGTTTTTATTTCGCCGGCAATCAAAAGCGCTCCATGGCTGCCCACGACCTCTATTGCAACGCGGCTTCTGGGGTCTTGCGCAAGCGCTGCGTCTAAAATTGCGTCTGATATCTGATCGCACACTTTGTCTGGGTGGCCTGCGGTAACCGACTCAGTCGTATAGTACTTAAAGAGATTAAACATATAGAATCAAAATTTCTAATGACAATAATAATCGGCCGGAAAACAAAAGAATCTCCCTATAGGGAGATTCTTTTGTAAGTAAGCATCTACCCCATAGGGGTTGGAGGGAGCACCGTTTGCTTTCGCAATGGTTGCCGGCGGGTCGTAGAGCCAAATCTCTCACCGCACTCTTGATACGCACTATTCAATTGTTAAAAAACAGTATAGCACATGCTGTACAAGACAACTGATTTTTATTCAATCGCTAGTTATCCCCAATTTGTGTATGTTGTGTATTAGACAAAAAACACTGTGTGTTTAAAATACATATATGCAACAAACTCTCACAATCAAACAAAAGCGCGTATTAGATAATATTGAGCTCTATTTACGGGCAAAAGGTGAACCTCCTACACTTGAAGAGTTGCGCAAGAATTTAGGTTTTAAATCGCTTCGCACCGTGACGCAGTATTTGGAGTCGCTTGAAGAAAAGGGATACATCAGCCGCCGCAAGCATGCGCGCCGCAATATTGAACTGCGCAATGCCGACTCTGACGGCAGGCCAACGCATACGGTAAGCGTGCCGGTCGTAGCGAATGTGGGCTGCGACGACTTGAGCCTTTTTGCGCAGGAAGAGCGAGACGAATTTTTAGAGGTAGACAAATCTATCGCTGAAAGCGATGACAGTACCATTGTCGCAGTGCGCGTTGTTGGTGACAGTATGGAAGACGCCGGCATTAGCCCAGGCGATTACGTGCTTATCCGTTTTACCGAAGATGCTCAAAACGGCGACCGTGTTGCTGCAATCGTGGGCGACATGGTAACGGTAAAGCGCCTTGAGCGCAGGGACGGTGTCACGATATTGTGGCCCGAATCTAAGAATCCGAAGTACAAGCCAATCATATTGCGAGAGGACTTTAAGATTGCGGGAAAAGTATTATGTGTAATACCAAACCCGAAGGCCGAAATTACCGAGGTAGTATATGATGACAACTATGCCTAAAAACGAAGAGGAATGGAAGAAAAAACTTACTCCCGAGCAGTTTGAGGTACTGCGCGAAAAGGGGACAGAAGCACCTTTTTCCGGCAAACTCTTGCATGAGGAGCGTGACGGCATTTACCGATGTGCGGCGTGTGGAGCGCCTCTTTTTGCTTCTGTTACAAAGTTTGACTCCGGTTCGGGTTGGCCATCGTTTGATGATGCACTCCCTGGGGCAGTGAAATTTATAGAAGATAGCTCGCTTGGCATGTCGCGCACAGAAGTAGTGTGCACTACGTGCGGCTCGCATTTGGGACATATGTTTACAGATGGTCCAACCTCGACGGGTAAACGCTACTGTATGAACTCGGTGTGCTTAGAATTTAGCGAAGAAGGGAAAAAATAGAAAAGAAAAAATCGCCGCCGGGGGTTTCCCCCGGCGGCATATTCGTTTTCATTCCCATTCGATCGTTCCGGGGGGTTTTGACGTTACGTCGTAGACCACCCGGTTAATGCCCTTCACCTCGTTGATGATCCGTGTTGCGGCGCGACCAAGGAAGTTCATATCGAAGGGGTAGAAGTCAGCAGTCATGCCGTCGATTGAAGTGACCGCACGAAGTGCGAGTACGTTATCGTAGGTGCGTTGGTCGCCCATTACCCCTACGCTTTGTACTGGCAAGAGTACTGCAAACGCCTGCCAAATTTTGTCGTAGAGGCCGGCCTTGCGGATTTCATCGAGATAAATCGCATCGGCCTTTCGCAGCACATTGAGCTTCTCGCGCGTGATCGCGCCCGGAACTCGAATTGCAAGGCCCGGCCCGGGGAAGGGATGTCTTCCGACAAACGATTCTGGAAGGCCCAATTCGCGTCCGAGCGTTCGCACTTCGTCCTTAAAAAGCATGCGCAGCGGCTCGACGAGTTTCATGTTCATCCGCTCTGGCAGGCCACCGACGTTGTGGTGCGACTTAATTGTGACCGAAGGGCCTCCTGCAAAGGAAACCGACTCAATCACGTCCGGATAGAGTGTTCCTTGCGCAAGGAATTCAGCGGGCTTTCCGTCGCTCGCGATCTTCTTGGCCTCGGCCTCGAAGGTCTCGATAAATAGTCGGCCGATAGTCTTGCGTTTTACCTCCGGATCAACAACGCCGTCGAGTGCTTTGAGAAACGCTTCCGCCGCGTCGACATGAACGAGCGGAATATTGTAGTGTCCACGGAAAAGCGCTACCACTTCTTCCGCCTCGTTTAACCGCATCAGGCCATGATCGACGAAAACGCACGTCAGCTGATCACCAATGGCCTCATGGATGAGCACTGCTGCAACCGCAGAGTCGACTCCGCCGGAAAGTCCGCAAATAACGCGGCTAGCGCCGACTTGCTCGCGGATGCGGGCGATCGCTTCATCTCGGAATTTCGCCATGGTCCAGTCACCCGGAAGTCCTACGACCTTGTGGACGAAGTTCTTGATGATCTCTGCACCATCCAGAGTATGAATCACTTCCGGATGGAACATGAGCCCATAGAAGCGCTGCTCTTCGTTTTCAATCAGCGCGAATGGCGCATTCTGAGATGTGCCTTTGACGGTGAAGCCTTTAGGAAGTGTGGTGATTCGATCGCCGTGGCTCATCCAGACCTGATATTTTTCGCCAGGATTCCATATACCGTCAAAAAGTACTGACGGCTTTGTCACTTCAAGCTGCGCTCGCCCGAATTCACGGTGATGGCCGCTTTCGACTGTGCCGCCGAGTTGCACGGCCATCGTCATCTGCCCGTAGCAGATGCCGAGGATCGGAATGCCCGCTTCGAAGATTTCCTGTGCCGCGCGCGGAGAGCCGCTTTCCGGAACTGAAGCCGGACCGCCGGAAAGAATGACACCTTTCGGTTTTAGTTTCCGGAAAGCGTCAAGCGCTTTACCGAAGGGCAGGATCTCGCAATAGGTATTTGCTTCTCGAACTCGACGCGCAATAAGTTGTGTCACCTGCGAGCCGAAGTCGATGATGAGAATCGTGTTTGCGGTTGATTGGGAATTGTTGGACATGGTTTCCTCAAAAAAACATGCCTGCCGGAGTGACAGGTCTATCTGCAGAATAACAAACAGGAAGGTTTATGCAATTAACGAAAAACACCTCGGTTTCCCGAGGTGTTTTTCGTTTAAATGCGTATGTTAGTTGCCGCTATTGGTCTCGCCGCCGATTTGAACGTTAAGACCCGCACTATCGTCTTCGGCTTGGTTATTCTGATACCACCAGACTCCAAACCCTACCAAAACTACAAGCACTGCGACGATGAGAATTGTATTTACGCTGCTGCTATTATTCATGCAAGAGAAATTATGTTAGTAAGCTTACCCTCAATAGTATAGCGTCCTTTTGTAACTTCTCGTTACATTGATATCGCTGCTATCTCGGTATGTGCTTTTTCATTTATACCGCCCATAGCGAGATCGCTGAGCTTAGTATTCGCGGCTTCTTCTTCCGTTAGAGTTTCTTCAAGAAGATCTTGTGCGTCAGTATGGCCCAGAAGGCGCGCCCATTCTCGCGCAGTGCCGTAGAGAGCCGTTTCGTAGTGTTCCACCCCTTGGGCGCACGCGATCAGAACCGCATCGAGCGCCTCGTCGGTTTTTGTATTTTTTATGCACCATTCGGCGTCTGTAATAAGTCCGTCAATTGCGGCAACTTCGAGCTTTTGCGGGCGCTCGCCGATAGATTCTAGCGCCGCCTCAATGCGAGCCACATGAGTTTCAGTTTCATGCATATGGCTCGTGAATGCTTCACGCAAATCGGGGTCGCTGGCGGCCTTTGCCATCTTAGGAAGCGCTTTAACGAGCGCCTTTTCTATATAATGAAGCGAATTAAGCTTAATGATAAACAAGTCGTGGAGGTTCTCTCCCTTCATAATTTTGTGTGTCATATGCTCTCACTTATAAACCATCGTCGCTGAATGGAAGATGAATGTGAAAAAGTATGGTCGCTAAGAAGAAAAACAGGGTATACTAATAGTTGTTATTACACAGTAGCTAAAAAAATTATGCCTCCTGTAAATCCAAATCCACCAACGTCTTCGTCAAGAAGCCCAATGAAAGGGATCATTATTGCTGCAGTAGTAGCTGGCTTGCTCCTTTTGGGCGGCCTGCTATGGATGATGGGCGTCTTTAACCAGTTCATGCCGAAAGAAGCAATGCAGACCGCAACCACAACACAGCAACAGCAAGTGCAGCAGCCTACGAATGATCTTCCAACTGCATCCAATGACGCGTCAGATAGTGCAATCGCGCAAGATTCCGCAGCAATAGATGCAGAAATGGGATCACTTTCTTCAGATTCCGCAAGCATGGACCAAAGCCTCAATGATCAGCCAGTCTCACAAGAATACTAAATATGAAATCTCTCTATTTTTACGTTCGCATGCTCTTAGCGTTTTCTCTTCTGACCCCCGCATTTGTGATGGCACAAGTGGGGGCAGGAGTGAATGCGGGTGCTTCGGCAACCGTTAATACAACCAATACCGCCCAGGTACGCACAACTGCAGGCGCTTCGACGACCGTAAGCACTGCGGTTATGGCCCGAGCAAAAGCAAAGGCAGGACAAGAGATAGAGCGCCGTACGAAAGCACTTTCCGATCTTAAGGCCCGAGTAGCAGGCATGAATAAAGTAACGGGTGAATTTAAAACAAATTTAAACACCAACATCGACACGCAAATCCAAGCTCTTGGCGCTCTAAAAACTAAGATCGACGCCGACACGGAAGGGGAAGTGCTAAGGGCAGATGTGGTGTCGGTCACCCAGTCGTACCGCATTTATGCGCTTATCATACCCCAGGCGCGCATTGCCGCCGCAGCGGACCGTGAAGCAAAAATAATAAATATGATGGCGACACTTGGCGCTAAGCTCCAAGCAAGAATTGAAGCAGCGCAAACTGCAGGGGCAGATATAACAGTAATTTCAGCTGTTTTGGTAGATATGGGAGCAAAGCTCCAAAGCGCGCAAGTGCATGCGCAAGCTGCAGTGAATGGTTCGGCTACGTTAACTCCTGACAACGGAGATGCTGCAAAAATGGCAAGCAATGCTGCTGCGCTTAAAACTGCGCAAGCAGAAATAAAGGCTGCTCATCAAGACGTACTTGCAGCACGCAAAAATGTAGACACGATCGTAAAAGGCCTCGGCACGATTAGTGCGGGAGCTTCCGCCTCAGGTACGGTGCAAACGCAGTAAATGCGCACTACGCTCCTCTCCGTAACTTTTCTTTTTCTCGCACTCCCTTTCTTTGCGCACGCACAGGAAATAGTGCAGGACTCTACGGCCTTTATTAAGGCGCGCGTAGTTGAGGTTAGTTTAAGCGAATTGCGCACGGTCCCCGGTACCCAAACGCAAACGACGTATCAGACGATCCGCGCGCAATTTCTGGAAGGCGATAAAAAAGGCGAAATCATAGAGCTTGAGAACGACTACCTTGCGATGGAAACGGGCGACGTGTTTTACGTGCGCGTAATTACTGATGCAATAAATGGTACCCAGCTATTTTCGGTCGCGGAGCCGTATCGGCTTCCGGCGCTCCTTACTTTGGCAGGATTATTTTTGTTGTGCTTGTTTATTTTTGGAGGCAAGCAGGGAATACGCGGACTTCTAGCCCTCATCGGAAGCCTGTTCTTCATCAGTTTTCTTCTGTTGCCGGGAATACTTGCAGGGTATTCGCCAATCCTTGTTTCGATAGGCGTTGCCTCGCTTATTATTGTGCTCGGCTCGTATGTGACGCACGGCTTCAATCGTACGACTACGGCAGCGGTTGTCGGTATGCTCGTGACAGTCGCCATAACTGGACTTATCGCGCATTTTTCCGTGCACGGAGCTCATCTCTCTGGTTTTGGGAGCGAAGAAGCGGTGTATCTTAATTTCGATACTGGCGGCTCGATAGATATCGTTGGTCTTCTATTAGGCAGCATGCTTATCGGTTTTCTCGGTGTTTTGTATGATGCCGCAATAGGGCAGGCGGTCGCGGTCGAAGAGCTCGCACGCGCGGGCAATTATTTGAAACCGAAAGAAATTTACCTGCGCGCAATTCGCATAGGGCGCGAGCATATCGGAGCACTAGTCAATACGCTTGCGATAGCATACGTCGGCGTTGCGCTTCCACTTCTTCTTTTGTTAAAGGTTTCCTACACCCAGAGCCTTCTCGTTACCGTTAATCAGGAGCTCTTTGCGACCGAGATCATCCGTCTTCTGGTCGGTTCTATCGGTATCATTCTGGCCGTTCCTGTTACCACCGCCGTTGCAGTCTGGGTGCTTGCAAAGAAAGAGCAGGAATAAGCACTTGCAAATCATTTGCATGTAGTATATGCTCTGCTTTGTGGAGAAAAAACTTATACATATAACTGCTTTGCATACAGCCAAACTCCGGGCAACGCCTACGCGTCTTGCTGTTCTTAAGGTTCTTCAGAACACGCGTCACCCACTTTCAGTAGAAGGTATTCATAAAAAGGTGAGGGGAGCAGACTTAGTGACTGTATATCGAACGCTCGAGTCTTTCGAAAGCGCGGGAATCGCGGCGCGCGTGAGTATCGGCGACGGAATCGTGCGCTTCGAGCGAAAGCTTCCGCATCATCACCATTTGGTATGTGCCCATTGCGGTACGGTTGAGGATATTGTAGGAGGTCCGTTACAAGAAGTGGAGAAGTCGTTACAAAAAGTTTCGCGCAGGTTTAAAAGTATTTATGCGCATGATCTGGAATTCTTCGGCATGTGCGAGACATGTGTACATTAACATTCATGATAGAAATAGTAACAGCATCAATATTGATAATGGTTGCCTCTCTAGCGGGAAAGTTCACCGTCTGGAAGAGAGGCGGAAATCTCGTAGAAAATAATCTTGATTTTTTTGTCAGTTTTTCGGCAGGCGTGTTCGCCATTATTGTGTACCGTCTTGCTACAGAGACTATCGAGCACTCGGAAAGCGTTACGACAGGGCTGGCTTGGATTTTGGGGGGTGCTATTGTTGTCTGGACGCTGTCAAAATTGCTTCCAAGCCTCCATCGTCATACCGATGGAAAAGAAATAAACACCGTTGGCCCGATAGACGTGCGTCGGGTGCTCCTTAGCGACGGGGTGCATAACATAGGCGACGGAATTCTTCTTGCCGCGTCTTTTGCGGTGAGTCCGGCAGTAGGAGTGTTGACTACGATCAGTGTCTTTGTCCACGAGCTTATCCAGGAGATTTCCGAGTTTTTTGTGCTTCGTGAGGCGGGATATACTAGCAGACAAGCGCTTAAATTGAATTTTATTGTCTCCGGGACGATTCTTATCGGTTCTGTCGGAGGATTCTTTTTGCTTGAATCGTTCGAAGCGCTGGAAGCGCCTTTGCTCGGGGTTGCGGCGGGAATGCTGCTCGTCGTAGTGTTCCACGACCTTATACCTCATTCAGTTCGCAGCTCTGTGGACCTTAAGCACCACATAGCGCATATCGTATGGTTTGCTATAGGGGCACTGCTTATGTTCGGTGTTACGGCGTTCGTTCCTCATGAGTATGAGCACGAAGCGGACGATACTACTGTTCATGTGCCACTTGCCACTGATGTGACTAGCGGCGATATGAAAACGGTGTACGATGTTCATTATGCAGGAACAACTTGATCGGATAGAAGCAAAGATTGACGCTGTCCACACCTCGTCGGAAAAAATGCGCAAGTATTTTCTCTGGACGCTTGGTATAACCGTCGCTCTTATCGTTTTGCCCCTACTTATATTGCCGCTTGTTTTGCCGGCGTTTTTGGCATCTATGGTAGTGCCCGCTGGTTTTTAGATGTGGTAAAATAGAAAATAGACACGTTCGCTTTCCGGTTTTCTTTATACGCTCCTTACTCGGTAACGCACAAATCCATGTCTCCACAAAAGATAGGTATTTCGTTTATTGTGCTCGGAATTCTGGTTATTCCTGCATTTGTTTTTGCAACTGGTTCTAACAATGATGACGACCTCACGTGCCGGCCTTCGCACCAGACGGTGTACGAAGGAGAAGAGGCAGAGTTCACAGCCTCAGGCGGTAGCAGCAACTCATACAAATGGACGGCAGAGGGTCGTACATATTCCAACGAAGGACGCACCTTCACGACCGATTTTAATGAGAGTGGGACTCAGGAGGTAAAAGTAAAAAATGGTTCGGATACCGCGTACTGCACCGTACGTGTACTTTCTTCTGGATATTACGATCAAAATTATTATTCAAATTCCAACTACTACTCGAACCAAAATTATCAAGGTTTAGGTAATACGCCGAACGTCGCTCTAACAGTAGTCTCTCTTCCGAACACCGGTTTTGAACCTCAGAGTTTCGCTTCCATCGCGTTTGCGCTAATTGTGCTTCTTGGTATAGGCTATGGGGTCTCACCCTATGTCAGAAAAGCCTTTACTGCTGTCCTCCGCTAAATCAGGCGTTCTTCTAAAGGAGCGCGCTCCTTGGTCGCTTTGGCGCACGGTTGCGACGTGTATCGGAATTTTCGTTATTCTCATAGGCGCCATGGACGTAGCTGGACGCGTAAGTAAGTTTCTGAGTGCTGTCGATACTTCTAACATCACTCATACCGCTTTTGCTCCCCTAGGGACCCTCGATTTTTCCGCGGGTGGAGATGCTCTGCCGCAAGAGCCACTTGTACCAACACGTATACACATTCCCGCGCTTACGATAGATGCAAGCGTACAGGCGGTTGGGCTTAAAAGCGACGGCAAAACAATGGCTGCACCTTCTAATTTTACTGATATCTCTTGGTATAAGCCGGGCGTACAACCGGGTGCCGCAGGAAACGCGGTATTTGCAGGACATTTAAACAGTCCCATACTCGCGCGCTCGGGCGTTTTTGAACATCTCGGGGATATCCAGATAGGAGACACGGTGGTTGTTTCTAATGCCGAAGGCAGAGAACTTACATATATCGTTTCAGAAATGAATGAGTACACGACTGAACTAGCACCACTTACGAGCATTTTTAAGTCCCGAGGTCCCTCGCAGATAGTGCTTGTTACATGCGAAGGAAATTGGGATCCCGAGAAACGCAGTTTTGATAAACGTTTGGTGGTAACAGCTCGGTTGTTGCCATAGGTAACCCCGACGCTTTGGTGGGCGTTGCGCGCCTTTTGCCCTCGTGATAGGGTAAGGGCGTTCCGAGTCAAGTCTCCGCAGTGCCGTTTGGGTAGGCCATAAGGAGGGTCGCTCTTGGGAGGAACAATTATATACATTGTTTTTCGCACAAATATGGCACGTAAATTGTTCGTGGGAGGACTTCCTTACCGCACCACAGGAGATGAGCTCAAAGATGCTTTCTCTCAGGCCGGCGAGGTAGCTACCGCGTCCATCGTGACAGATCGCGAAACCGGTCGCTCACGAGGCTTTGGCTTCGTTGAGATGGCGCAGGATGCAGACGCAGAAAAGGCTATTTCTATGTGGAATGGCAAAGACTTCGGCGGACGCACTCTTACGGTTTCCGAGGCTCGTCCGAAGGCGTAAGTCTCTTCTCAGACTTAGGTCTCCAAAAAATCCCGCCGTACGGCGGGATTTTTTGTTATTATCGAGACGATGCAAAAACTCCTGCGAAATGTAAAAGCCTTTTACACGACTTCGAAAAGGAGCCATTTACCGTGGCGGCATACGATTGACCCGTACAAAATAATAGTTTCCGAAATGATGCTCCAGCAGACTCAAGTAGAACGAGTCGTACCTAAATACGGGCTTTTCATAAAGGAATTTCCTTCGTTTAAAGCACTCGCAAAAGCAGACCTAGGCGATGTACTCCTGGTGTGGAGCGGGCTCGGGTATAACCGCAGGGCAAAATACTTGCACGCAGTGGCAAGGATAGTTACAGAAAAATATAAAGGGAAATTTCCCAAAGATTCGCAAGAGGCAGAAAAACTTCCCGGCATCGGGCACTATACCGCGCGGGCGGTTGCCGCCTTCGCATACAATATGCCGGAAGTATTTATTGAGACGAACATACGCACCGTGTTTATTCATTTTTGTTTTGCTCGCAGGCGCTCCAGCGCAATATTAATTTCCGATACGGAAATACTGCCGCTCGTTGAACGGGCGCTTGCAAGTTCGGACATGGCTCCGCGAGAATTTTATGCGGCGCTAATGGACTATGGGGCGTATTTAAAACAGCAGGGGATACGGCTTAATAGTAAAAGCAGGCACTACACAAAGCAGTCGAAGTTCGAAGGTTCATATCGACAGCTGCGCGGGGCGATACTGCGAGCGTTGCTGGAGAAACCTGCAACTCTAGAGACTCTCCTTGAAATGTCGGGACGCAAAAAAAGTGATATCGTGCCTGTGATAGCGGCATTGAGTAAAGAAGGACTGATCACTCTTGCTAATCATAAATTTTCTATTTCTAAATAAAAAAGCGGGAGGATGTCCTCCGCACTTCGTGAATCTCATGCCGCTTTTTCTTGTGTCAGACTTCGAACTCGCTTGGCCTCGATGCCTTCTTCGAGCGTTACTCTTGAAAATACAGGGGACCGAAAAGATCCCGGGCAGTCGTTATGCTCCTCGGCCAAGAAGAGGTTTTCTACACCCTTGTTCTCCATAAGACTACCAGATGGAGGTTGAGAGTGGAGTATCACTTCTTTGCCGCATACGCAGCAGCGTGCGTATATGTTATACACGGCGCTCTCCCCGTTGAACTATGCATAAGCATAGCATCCATACTTTTTAACAACGAAACTATGTAGAAGTTTCTTATACTCCAAGCACTACAGGAATCACAATAGGGCGTTTGTTAGTCTTTTCGAAGAGGAAGCGGGCTACCGCGTCGGTGACGTTGTTCTTTACGTAATCGAAGTTAACTGGCTGTTGGTTCTTGGTGGTGTCCTCGATGGTTTTTTTAACGATAAGGCGTGCCTGGCTGAGAAGATCTTGGCTTTCGCGCAAGTATACAAAGCCGCGTGAAATAATGTCGGGTGATTTGCGAAGTTTGCCCGTGCGAGGGTTAACGGTTGCGATAATCACAAACATACCTTCTTGTGCCAACACCGTTCTGTCGCGGATAACAACTTCTTGAATATCTCCAATAGAAAAGCCGTCCACAAGTCGGAGGCCGTTGGGTGCCATTTCTTTGAGGCGTACTATTTTCTGGCCTTCGTCCTGAATTTCTATAACCGCGCCGTTGTCTGGAACGATGATTTCGTCTTCGCTTCTTCCACAAGCTTTAGCAATGTCAGCATGCACTCGAAGCATGTAATGATAGCCGTGCAGTG
>JACMMG010000049.1 GCA_014379165.1 Candidatus Parcubacteria bacterium | reverse complement strand
TTCTTTTAAATCCGCAAATACAGCTTCAAGGCCAAAGCCGTTATTAACATGGCCGTCGATAACAGCACTCCCTACTTCACCAGGCACAGCGCCATAGCGATACCACCCTACGTCACTATAATTGGTTGGTACCGCCATATGGCCGCTGAGCGCAATGCCGACGTCTTGCACGTTTGCATCAACCGTAATGCCAGGAATTATAAGCCGTACGGGCTTTCCTTCTATGGTTACAACGGGAGGGGAAGACGAAGCAAAGGAAGGAACGATCTCTTCTTCAGGCGCATAGAGTGCGGCTTTTACAACCGTACTTACAAAGATGCATCCCGCGGCAAGCATGCATAGAAGTACTAGGTTCCGCTTATTTTTCATACGATACGAACAACGGATGCCGTATGGCATCCGTTGTTCTTAGGTTCTTGGTTAGGATTGCTGTGACTTGCTCGGACGGGTGAGATAAAATATTCCTGCCAATACAACTAGTCCTGAAAGGACGAGGAGGACAAGATTCATCGTGATATCTGATGCGCCTGTGTTTGGTACAGTTGGGGTGGTTGTCTGGGCGGATACGGCGCCAGCAAGCATCCATGCGAATAATGTTGAGCTACTTATTCTTGTGAGTTTCTTAAGGGCTTTCATATCATGATTGTGTTACTCATAATTGCACTCTCTTATTGAACCGCAGAGGTACTTAAGATTAGATGAAGCGCTCATTGAGCGAATTCAGGTAAAATTCAGAGACAAAAAAGCGCTGTGTATTAGACAAAGTTCGAATGTATTTTGAAAAGAATCCTGATGAGGACTGATTCGCACGTGCGGAGCGCAGTGGTGGCTTGAAACGGCATCGTACGCTAAATTGCTAAAATAAGAAATATGTATAAACCGATTCAAACGGGTATTCCGAGAAAATTCAAAAGCTGTGTCGCGTACAAGGAATATACGCTGCGTACGACAATCGATACCGTTCTTTGTTTTTGGTCACTCCATACAGAGCAAGAACTTAAAGAAAATTTTTATTACCTCATACTACCTGACGGCTGCGTGGACATCGTTTTTGATGTGAGCGATGAGCCAAGTTTTACGAGTGCTCTCGTGATGACCCCCCATACTACGGCAATATCGGTCAATCTGGGAAAATCATTTTCGTATGTTGGCATTCGCTTGCAGCCGGGCGCATGGCTGAAGTCGCCCTTGAAGATTGTCGGGGAACAAACGATGGTGAAAATATTCGCCGATTTTGATTTGGAGCAAGTACGCGAGGAGCTTTCGACCGCTTCGCCATCCGAAAGAATTAGGTTGCTTGAGCGACTTGCGTTTAACTTGAAGCAACGGCAAGTGATAGGCG
Source organism: Candidatus Parcubacteria bacterium (assembly GCA_014379165.1). Classification (GTDB taxonomy): domain Bacteria; phylum Patescibacteriota; class Minisyncoccia; order Phycocordibacterales; family SBAW01; genus GWA1-54-10. The sequence continues at coordinate 3,654 of JACMMG010000049.1, read as the reverse complement.
AGAACTCTTTGGTTCAACTGCTTCTCGTAAATCCCGATCGAGTTTTAGCTGTGAAAGATTTCATTTCTATGCTCCATTACAGTCGACGTCATGTTCAGCGCATCTTTCGAGAGCGCGTTGGCTACGGACCCCATGATTTTTTGAAGATTATTCGCTTCCAGCAAGCGCTGGCAGGAAAAGCTTCTTATGCGTATGCAGATCAGTCTCACTATATTCGTGAATTCAAGCGAATAACCGGCATGACCCCAGGTGATTTCAGAAAAACATATTGTTGATAACCGTGTCCGAAATATTCTATACGACAAACACGCCAAACGGCTATACTGCGATGCATGGTTAGTGGCAACATGATAAAAGTAATTATCAGTATGGCCGTAGTGGTGTTTCTCGGCGGTATTGTGTATTTGATTAATTATAATAACGCGGCTCCAGAAACACAGCCGTTAACACAAGGAACAAATATGAAAAAATTATTCCCCATCACCATTACCTCGCAACTGGCCGAGTCGAAAGAGTTCTATACAAAACTTTTTGACTTCGAAGTCGTCTTCGAGGCAGATTGGTACATCCACATGCGGCATGAAAGCGGCATCGAGATAGCCGTCATGCAGCCGAAACTCGCAAACCAGCCGGAATTTTTACACGGAGCATACGCAGGCGAAGGGGTCGTCTATTCGTTTGAGGTTGATGACGCAAAGTCCGAATATGACCGGCTGAAAAAACTTGGAGTTAATATCATTTACGACCTCAAAGACGAAGAATGGGGCCAGCGGCACTTCATGCTGAAAGATCCGGCAGGGATGTCAATTGACGTCGTACAACAGTTAAGCCAATAAGGTACAAGAAATAATTCCAGGGAGCCAACCCTGCCGTTTTATAATATTCTCCAAAACGGCAGGGGGGTGTTGTGCGCGAACGGGTGGGTGGGGCAAGCACATACAGATTTGTTTGGGCTTAAGCACAAACCATATTGATTTGAGTCACCACTAAATTCTCTCGAAGCCACCACGCGCTTGGCGCGTGCGAATCAGTCCTCATCAGGATTCTTTTCAAAATACATTCGAATTGTGGCGGGGACGATGTCCGGAAGTTTGAACCGAAAAAGTGGCTCAAATTCAAGGATCTTGATAAAAGCATACGCGAATTAAGAGCTATGTATAAAGCGCATCCGGAGTGGTTTGAAGTGCCTCAGCCGAAGTCAGTTAAGGGCAAGAACGAAGTTGATTATTCAACGACTTTACCCCACTTATACTTATGATTCTTATCCGATGCGTCAGAGAAATAAGACGGGTCACCCGAGTAAGACCCTGATACTGGAGCAAAAGTCGCGACGTCGGCCCCAGCTATTGGCCTCCCTTGGTAATAGACGTTATTTTTATCCGCAGCATATCCAACCACAAATCGCTCCTCGTCATCGTCCTTCCAAAAAACTGGAAAGTATACTTTGAACGAGTCCTTATCTACTGATACAGGCACTAGATTATGAAAACCGTAATAAATGCCGCCTGAGTCCTTATAATAATTAAAGTTTAGAGCGACAAAAGTACTTGGGTCTACGTTTGGAACCAGCGCGGTGATAGTTCCGTTCCGACCATCAATCCATACATGCTTACTATCTTTAGCTACATCCGATTCTCTATCATATGTAAATGTAAGAGGGTCGGCGCCTTCTAAAATCCTGGTGGTAAGGTTCAAGCCAGTTTCCCAGACGTAATTTTTATCCTTGTAATATTCATTAGGGTAGACAACTGCGAAACTAGCTGGATCGGCGTTCACGATGAGACGCCCATATAGATAAACGTGACTCGCATCTTTCGCTATATCTGAATTAGAGTCGTAGCGAATTGAGTTTGGGTCAGCGTCTTTTACAACAGAAAAGTCCTGCCATGTCTCCTGATATACTTTATTCTTGTCTTTATAATAACCGCCACCAAGGGCTTCAAAAGTTGTAGCATCAATAGCTAGAGTTCCGTATGTATTACTCATCAAAGAAAAACTATCTGTATCAAAAGAAGCATAAAGATTATTTTTGTCTCGTGCATAACCCGTAAACGTTCCATCGGGAGCATACAGAGGAACAAAAGTGGCCGCATCGGCATTTTGTGGCAAAGACGGATATACTGCGAGAGCAAGATATTTGGAATTTTTATCGTACGCATCATACCTGCATGGATAGCCGCAGGAATTATCCTCGGCAGGCGTTTTCAGTGGAGTGAAGGATCGTTCGTCAAAATTTCTACCCCCTGCGGATATACCGTCTTTAGTAATAAAATAGAGAAGAACCTGATCTGGAAATTTTTTATCAATACCATACGTTGGTAAAGAAAGAGTATCGCCAAATTCAGCTACTTCAAAAGAGTCTGCGTAATGCTGCTTCCGGTCGCCATTAAAATACAATTCCGTCCCTGAAAGCGTATAGCCCAAGTTTGCATCAACAAGTGCCGATCCTGATACCCAATGTAAAGTCTCATTAGAGTCAGCGTTGAGGTTCGCTTGATCGCTAGGTTTTGAAGACCAAATATAGAAGGCTCCTGCGCTGCCGCACATAAGCAAAAGAATCGCAATACCAATCACTACCCAAACAAGGGGAAATTTCTTTTCAGTTTGTTGCGGCGTCGAAAGAACCGGAGCAGATTGCTGTTGAGGTTGCTCCTGTGGCGATTCCATGGACTAAATTGTAGCACCGTTCTCGTACGGTTCTTTATCTATCTAAGGTTCTAACTTGGACATCTGGCGGAGAGAGATTCGGTTAGGCGTTCAAAAATTACCGTCGTAATTTTTGCCGCACGACCCTGCCTCGCGACCTAGTTTGCTAACTAGGTGCCCGCTCCGGCTTTCGAATTTCTTCCTCTTCCTGCAAAAATGTAATCGCCCAACACTACGTGTCGTCCTCATTATTTTTGCGGAGAGGGAGAGATTCGAACTCTCGATCCAGTTTCCTGGATGCCGGTTTTCGAAACCGGTGCTTTCGACCACTCAGCCACCTCTCCAGAGTGTTCTCGCGAACACTATAACAGAAAATGGCTGAGCGCTCGAACAAGTTCGTCCTCCTAGCGCCTGCTCGCAAGCGAGCAACGACGCTTGCCTGTAGGGCATCGGATGAAAAGCAAAGCAGTTTACTTTTCATCCACTCGGCAACCTCTCCTTGGTCGGATGAGAAGAAAGTACCATTTTTCCGAATTTTAGGCTATATTTTGGCCATAGGCCCCATCGTCTAACGGTTAGGACGAGAGCTTTTCAAGCTCTAAATCGGGGTTCGATTCCCCGTGGGGTCAGCGTATAGAAAAAGAGCCGCCTTTTGGCGGCCTTTTTCGTCGCTGAGCCCAAGCAAGGTATGGGATACCTTGCGGCGGGGAATCGAAAGCCGGAGCGGGACCCGCATCAGCAGATGCGGGAGCGAGGCAGGGTCGTGCGGCAAATAGTGCGACGGCACTATTTGAACGCCTGACCGATTCCCTGTTAGGAATAATATGTTTACTTCCAGTTTGCTAATTTTCTATTTAGGAACATGATTAAGGGCACATAAACCTCAAATGACCCTATTACTGGCTATTATCGCTGTTCTACTGCTAATAATTGCTTCAAAGGTTGCCCCTGATGAAACAAAAGGGCTACTCGGAGTAGTGGGGGTATTGGCAGGTATATATTTTGTTA
>JACMMG010000048.1 GCA_014379165.1 Candidatus Parcubacteria bacterium | reverse complement strand
GTTCCTTAAGCGGGGGTCGGGGGACTAGGCTCCGCGGGTAGGACTCGAACCTACAACCAACTCCTTACACGAAATCCCTCATTACTGAGAGCGTGGACTATATCATCATCCGTTCTGGATGCGAGGCGCTTCCTCTTTTTGAGAGTACTCCCTTGCGGGATAGTCTCTACACCTTCTCCGAAATTCGGAGCTTGGCTCGGGATTGTCCTAGATGCAGGAGTCCCCCGAATTCACCTCGTTTGCAACCCAAATTCCTTTGGGAGGCTGCCTACTGACAGGGAGCTGCTCTACCATTGAGCTACCGCGGAATGTACGAACTTTCAGATTATACATATTTTTTTGTCACCAGACAAACTTAACACCAAGTGTTATAATGGTTAAGTGAACAAGATTTGCAAAGTACACGGACAAGTCAAACACTTTGCTAGGCAAGACGGGTCGTTTCGATGTGGAAAATGTGCATCTCTTTGGGTAATACGAAATCGGCAAAATAAGAAAAAGAAATTGGTGGAGAAATTTGGAGGAAAATGCATTATCTGCGGATATAAAAAATATGCTGGAGCGTTCGATTTTCACCATGTAGATCCAAAAAATAAAGAATTTGCTCTTAGTGTAAAAGGGCTGTCGTATTCTTGGGAAAGTTTAGTACACGAGGCAGAAAAATGTGTATTGGTATGCAAAAATTGCCATACTGAAATTGAGGCTGGTATAACCAAAATTTAGATAGCCATTTGCTATACTGCAGATATGAAAAATCAAAAAGAAATGTACGTCGATGGGTTTGTGCTAGTGATCCCGAAGAAAAATCTTGCTGCGTATCGAAAGGATGCACAGCTTGGCGCTCGGCTCTGGATGAAGCACGGCGCACTTGATTATAAGGAGTGCATGGCAGATGACATAAAACCAAAAGGGATCAGCTTTACGTTCCCCAAAATGGCAAAGACGAAGGGAAACGAAATCGTTTTCTTTTCTTACATTGCTTATAAGTCCCGCACGCATCGCGACCAGGTCAACAAGAAAGTGATGAGCGACCCTGCAATGAATGACCCGAAGCAGAAAAACAGGTCAATGCCGTTTGACATGAAGCGCTTCGCCTATGGCGGCTTTAAAGTTTTTGTCGGCGTCTAATCCAAACTACTATGCTTAAAACCTCAACAGCATTCAGCAGCTTCTCGGTTTCCGATCTCGCAGGAGCGAAAAAATTCTATAGTGAGACACTTGGCCTCGATGTCCGTGAAATCCCCGAAGGGCTCGAACTTCATCTAGCAAATAGCACACAAATCTTTATCTACCCAAAGCAAGATCACTCGCCTGCAACCTTCACCGTTTTAAATTTCATAGTCGATGACATCGAAACTGAAGTTGATGGGCTTGCACAAAAAAGTGTCGTAATGGAGGCGTACAACATTCCGCCCTACATAATTACAGATGAAAAAGGAATCGCAGGAAAAAGTGGCGACCCCCGCCGCATGGCGTGGTTTAAAGACCCCGCTGGAAATATTCTTTCACTCATTCAAGAAAAATAATCGGCACTACTATAGTGGCAACCCCTTCCCCTTAAATGCGGTGCATTCAAGGGGATTTGTGTCGTTTTTGCCTTACCTCCCTCCATATGAAGAACACATGTAAATGTGCTACACTCATAAGTGTGGCGAACCCACTTCCGGGGGTTGCCGACTCCTTCGGTGATCCCAAGAGCGACGCCGTGCTAACCCGGGCAATTGTCGATACAATCCGCGAACCTCTTATCGTGCTTAATTCGGACTTGCGAGTAGTTGTCGCAAGTAAGTCTTTTTATGAGACATTCGGGGTCTCTCCCGAAGAAACGCTACAGAAAAAAATTTATGACCTTGGTAATGGCCAGTGGAATATCCCAGCACTGCGCCTGCTCCTAGAACAAATAATTCCTCAGAAAAAATCATTTCAAGATTACGAAGTGGAGCATGAATTTCCTTCTCTTGGACGCCGGATCATGTGGCTCAACGGACAGGAAGTGCGATTTAAGAACGGCGAGTCCAAAAAAATTCTCCTGAGCATCTCGGATGTAACGGAAAAAAACAGGCTTGCAGAAGAAAACAGGAAGCTTATCCAGCACAAAGACATTTTGCTTGCGGAAATGCGGCATCGCATCGCAAACAGCCTTCAGCTTATTGCAAGCATTTTGCTCTTGAAGGCAGACGCGGTGAAATCTGAAGAATCGCGATTGCATCTTACCGACGCACATCAGCGCATTATGTCCATAGCAACCGTCCAGCGGCAGCTGGAGCCAACGGGGGTCGGCAATGAAATTGACGTCAACGAATACCTTCAAGCGCTCTGTACCAGTCTTGAGGCCTCGATGATAGATAAAAAGCCTATTAGGCTTACCGTCGATGCGGTGGCACAAATAATTACTTCAAACGACGCGATCTTACTTGGCCTTGTTACCACCGAACTTGTTATTAATTCCCTTAAACATGCGTTTCCAAACGGCAGCGCCGGGACGATAGAAGTCAAATACGAAACTGACCAGGACGCATGGAGGCTCGGGGTTACCGACAATGGCGTTGGCATGCTCTCAATGAAAAATGCCGAGGGACTTGGCACAGGATTGGTCGATGCAATGGCTAACCAGCTTAAGGCAATTGTAGAAAAAGAAACAAGTCCGGATGGCACCACTATTTGGCTTACCCACCACTTGGCGACGCCCTTGCAAAAAACCGGCCTCTCATCACCGGACTTAAAGATTTAAAAATACGAAATACCCACTTAGAGTCCTTACGCCGCAACGCATTTTTGACAAAGCGGCTTTTTTGTTATAAATTCCGGCGCAGTTACGAAGAGGAAGAGATCCTGAGGGGCTTGTCTTCGTAAAATAAGCTCTCCTCCACCAACGCAGACGTCCCGGCCGACACTCTCGGCCGGGATTTTTTATTTCAAAATCCACGATTGCCCTATTACTATTAAATGGTTCCTCAGTTTCAGCTTGCGTTATAATCCTCTATACTTCATTAACCGTTCAGATAATGCTGGCTACGCTTTATGGTACGGTACGTAGTAGATTTTTTTGATGACAACATTTAAAGATTGGCTTCCTCAAACAACTCTTCGCGGTCTCATCGCCCAACTGGCGGTATTTGCTGTCTATTTTATTGCCGCAAAAGCTTGTCTCTATATATACTTTGCCTTTAACACTTCACCTGCTCTTATTTGGGCTCCGGTAGGCATTGGGCTTGCCGCAGTTATTTTCGGCGGGTATCGGATGTGGCTTCCTATTTTCCTGGCGCAATTTTTGGCAGTAGTAACACAATCGCCCAGCGCGTATGTCATTGCAGGGATCATTGCGGCAGCATACGCCCTACAGGCAGTTGTCGGATTGTATGCACTGCGAAAGTTGCAATTCCAGCCTTCCTTCGACCAGCTGCGCAATACGCTTATTTTGGTCGGGGCCGCGTTCTTTGTAACGATGATCGAGCCAACTATTGCGACCGCCGCACAAATGTACCTGCATACGCTTACGGTCAGTCCACTGCTCAATTTTGGTCGCGCATGGGGAGCAGGTATTTTTAGCGTATTGGTCATAACACCCTTCGTCGCCACCTGGTATTCGTGGCGTACTATCTCATTTCCCAAGCAAGCAAAGCACCGGCTTGAGCTATTGGCGGCCTTCGCGCTGCTTGTTGGCGTTAACTACTTTCTTTTCTGGACCGCATATCCGCAATATTTTGGCATCTCGGTTATTTTCTTTCTTCCCGCCGTACTTATATGGTTTGCTCTGCGCTTCCACCCTCGCTGGCTTACGCTTTCTCTCGTCCTTACGTCTTTTATCGGAATTGCCGGCAGTATTATTGCGCAGGCGACACCAACCCCTCTTAACGCTCAGCTCCTTGCCGATGAAATATATATTGGGCTTGTCGCGGCGATCTTCTTAGTATTTGTCGCCGTTGTGGAAGAACGTCGGGTGGCGTATACACGGCTTGAGCACGCATACCAACGCGCCGCCACTTCGGACAAAGCAAAGAACGAATTTATAGCGATCCTCGCGCATGAACTGCGAAATCCTCTGGCTCCTATTGTAAGCTCGCTCGAGCTTCTAAAACTCCAACCACAAACAGAAGAATCTCTGGATACTATCCGCGGCGCTGAAGAGCATGCGGTTATGATCCGGCGGCTCTTGGATGACCTGCTCGACACTGCGCGGCTTTCGCAAAACAAATTCAAGCTGCAAAAAGAAAAAGTGAGCGCACGGGAAATTGTAGAACAGTCGCTCGCAAGCGTTGAGGAAAACATGGCAAACAGACGGCATACTCTCCAGGTTGTACTGCCTGAGGAAGATATTCGGCTGTTTGCCGACCCGGTACGCATGAAGCAGATCGTTATTAACTTACTTACCAACGCATCCAAATACACCGAGCCCGGCGGACGGATAGAACTTACGCTCAAGATTCAGAGCGACTTTCTCATGATCAGCGTCAGAGATAACGGCATCGGTATTGAAGCCAAAAAACTTTCCAACTTATTTGAAGCTTTTACACAGCTTATTACCGAAAACCGTGCGAGTCCGGGACTTGGTATGGGATTGTTTATCACCAAAAATTTGGTCGAACTCCACGGCGGCACCATTGAAGTGCAAAGTAGAGGGCTCGGGTATGGAAGTATCTTTACGGTGCATATTCCTGTATCCCTTCCTCCAACTGCGCAAAGGATGCTCGATATAAAACATGAGAGTGAGCGGGCGGTAGGCGCATCAAAAATACTTATTGTTGATGATAATGAAGCAGCGGCAGTTGCGCTCCAAAAGCTTCTTACACACCACGGCCATACCGTACAAACAGCATACTCCGGTCGTGACGCTCTAAACGTGGTTGATCCATTTGCACCCGATATCATTCTGCTGGATATTGGGATGCCTGATATGAGCGGGTATGATGTTGCGCGCGCAATACGCAATAAAGGTTGGTCAGGAGCGATAGTTGCGCTTACCGGATACGGGCAAGAAAATGACCGCTTACAATCTGTGGAGGCGGGGTTTGACCACCATCTCATTAAGCCAATAGGTGCCGATGATCTTATAAGTGTCTTAGGAAGGCTTCAAAAAACGGTGTGAGTAGTATGCTACTGTGTAGGCCATGGATGACAGCATTGAAAAACATTTAGTTACGACCGCATTTGAGCTTGATCAATACATTATAGTTAAGAATCTCGGCATTACGCGCGGAATCATCGTGCGTTCGCGCTCGATCATAGGAAATATCGGCGCGGGAATTCAAACTCTTTTCGGTGGCAATATTACGCTTTACACCGCGCTGTGCGAACAAGCGCGCGAGCATGCGTTTGAACTGATGCTCGAACATGCCGCCCAGATGGGAGCAAACGCAGTTATTGGCTTTCGTTACGATGCAACGGAAGTAGCACCCGGCGTTACCGAAGTTTTGGCCTACGGGACTGCAGTAGTTGTTGAGCCGAAGTAATTTCGAATAATAAGCTTGACCTCACAAGGCACTCAGCGTATCTTATTTTTTAGTTGCGTGGGCATATAACACTACATGGCTATGGGCTGGCAACAGCGCACATCTTCTACCGCTTACCACAGGAGATGCTTCTGAAACCGCCACTCATTTGGCAATTCTACGATGTGGCGCCGGAATACCCGCGCCTCATCAAATTTCTCGATTTTTGGCGCGCCGAAATCAAGGGCATCATCCAGAGCGTCGAAGTGGCACACCGGCAGCTTGCAAGCGCCGATGAGATACGCTACGCGCGCTTCCACGGGCAGCTGCACTGAGCGATTCTACTCGATCCGAACTCCGAAGCCCGGCACATCGCCGGGCTTCTTTTTGTTTCAAAACCTTGCATTTGACAATTAGCAACTTTTCTGTTAAGACTAGGGCGTGGCCGAAATTGCGACCTATAAATGCTCAAATAATCTCTGCGCTCTAACCGTGCGACTTTCGCGCGACTTCCCCGTTTGGCGCGGCGACACCCCTCGCGAACTGCGCACTCCCGTGCTAACTGCCGAGAGCAAAAAATATCTCATCCGTACGCGCTGCGAATCTCTGTGTCATGTATGCCGCACGGTAATCGAATATACCGAAGGCGGCGCATGCTCAGCATGTGGCGCTGCCGAAGTTCACGAAGAGCAGTTAGGCCGAATGTGTCCGCGATGCTCGCTTGGCACATTTTTAATGCCTCGGATGTCAGTGTATTAAATGGTACGATAAGAATATGAAGCAAGGAGAACATGCTGCAAGCGCCCTCTCTAACCCTTTTCTATTAACACTTGTTGGAATCTTACTTATTGGGGGGACCGTATACGCCAATGTGCAGGTAGTGCGACTTTCTGGGGCGCTTGCCTCCACTACTGCAGCATTTGAAGAAAAACTGGCTACAACAAGCATGCAGCTTTCGCAAAAAACCGTCGAGCTTTCCGACGCTCTATATCTCAACCAACAGAATGTCGAAGCAATCCAAGCGAGGGTGGGCGGGTTTGAGTCGACGGTTGGAGAAATTTCCGGAACCGTGGGCGTTCTTGAAAAGCTTGCTAAGACCGATCCGGAATTGCTGCAAAAGTATTCAAAAGTATTTTTCTTAAACGAGCACTACGCGCCTGAACGGCTCGAAGAGATTCCGAAAGAATTCACCTATTCTGAAAACCGCACGGAAGAAATTCATGCGCTTGTGTGGCCACACCTGGAAGATCTGTTGAGGGACGCAAAACGCGCCGGAGTTGAACTATTTGTTAAGTCGGCCTTCCGCTCGTTTGAAGAACAAAGGTCGCTGAAGTCTTCCTACAGCATTACCTACGGGGCGGGCACTGCGAACCAATTCTCTGCAGACCAGGGGTACTCTGAACACCAGCTTGGTACAACACTCGATTTTATTACCACGGGCATGGGAGGTGCTTTAACTACCAACTTTGACACTACAAATGCGTCGTCGTGCGTGAAAGACTACTGTCTGCCCGAATGTTATCGCCTGCAATATTCCAAAACGGAAGCACCAGCCGGGATTCTGGAAGATACGTATGTATTAAACACACCAACAGCTGAATACATACTAAGCATAACGTCTTTCGAGTATACCGTTCAGACGGAAAAGTTTGCGTGGACGTTTTGGAGTTTTTTCTCCGAATTGGGTGGCCATCTAGGTATTTGGCTCGGTTTGGACCTGATCATATTCGTCGATATATTCTACGCTGCCGTGAAACGGCTCTTGCCTATTGTGTGCAGAAAATTAGTTTCAGTCGTAAACAGATTATCAAGCTTCTTCTTGAAACTGTGGCATTAGTAAATTTCTACACCTTGGAAATTCTTGGGTTCGACTCATGATGGATTACCGACATTAGTAATTGATAATAATATCGTGTCATGTCACTAACAACATTATACTATTGTCCGTTAATTATGTGATATTTGTGATTTCTGATACCATTGATCAAATCTTTGCAGTAGAATAAATACCAAGCATAC
>JACMMG010000006.1 GCA_014379165.1 Candidatus Parcubacteria bacterium | reverse complement strand
GAGCGGCAGCCAAAATGACGTACTCGGGTTTTTGCATTGCAAAAAAACGTTCGACTGCAACTTTATCAGTTAAGTTTAGTTCCTTATGAGTAGGGGCAAGAATATTACTATAACCTCGAGCTCTAAGTGCCCGTAAGGTAGCTGAACCTACTAAGCCGCTCCCGCCCGCAAGAAATATTCGACTTTCTTTCTCCATTGCGTGTAATGCTATCACAGGGTATCTTTGAAGTTCAAATTATCATGGCAAAACGCCCTGGGGGGAAAACCAAGAGAAAAAAGGCTCTTATAACCGGCATTACCGGCCAGGACGGCTCATACTTGGCCGAATTTCTGCTTAAAAAGGGGTACGAAGTACACGGCATTATCCGCCGCTCATCCTCTTTCAATACGCAGCGGCTCACAGGCATCCTCAAAGACTTGCACGAAGAGTCTCGCCTGCATCTTCATTACGGTGACCTACAGGACTCTAATGCGCTCAGCCAGATAATCCTCGAACATAAGCCCGACGAGATATATCATCTTGGCGCACAAAGCCATGTGCGTGTGAGCTTTGACTTGCCAGAATATACGGCTGAGATAGATGCAATCGGCACCCTGCGTGTGCTTGAGGCAATACGCCAAAGCAAACTTCCAATACGTTTTTATAACGCTGCTTCGAGCGAAATGTATGGCGAGGTCCTGGAAACACCGCAAAATGAAGACACACCCTTTAACCCGCGCAGCCCCTATGCTGTAGCAAAAACTTTTGCATTTCAGATGACCAAGAATTACCGCGAAGCATATGGCATGCATGCAAGCAGCGGCATTCTTTTTAATCATGAATCTCCCCGTCGCGGAGAAACGTTCGTTACTCGTAAAATAACAACCGGTATTGCAAAAATTTTAAGTGGCAAAGCTGACGCCATATATTTGGGTAATCTCGATGCTCGGCGTGACTGGGGGTTTGCTCCGGAATATGTCGAAGCAATGTGGCTGATGCTTCAGCAAAAAATGCCGGATGATTATGTGATTGCAACAGGCGAGACACACAGCGTGCGCGATTTGGTAGAAGAGGCGTTTAGGCTCGTCGGCCTTGATTGGAAGAAATATGTTAAGATCGACCCTAATTATTTTCGCCCGACAGAAGTGGAGTTGCTCAAAGGCGACTTTTCAAAAGCGCGCCGCAAGTTTGGATGGAAACCAAAAGTAAAATTCAAAGAGCTGGTAAAAATAATACTAAAAGCCGATCTCGAAGCGGCAGAGGTTCCTTTGCCAAAAGCTCTGCAAAAAGTGATACTATAGTGCCGTGCAAAAGACTCCTGACATTTCTATAGTAGTCTCTAACCGCAACAGCTCTGACCTTCTTAACGAGGCGTTCGAGTCTATTGTGTTGAGTGTGGGCGATATAGATTTTGATGTATTTGTAATAGATGATGTTTCTTCTGATGGCGGTTTTGCACATGTCGACGAAAAATATAAGAATGACCCTCGTTTTACCTTCATACAAAATGAAGTGAACGTTGGGTTTGCAGCTGTTAACGTTATTCTTCCACAGACACAGGCAAAATATATCCTTACGCTTGATGCCGATGCACGCCTAAAGCCCGGAACCCTCTTGACGCTGTTTAAGTTTATGGAGACACATTCTGAGGTGGGTGCTGCCACAGGCAACTTGCTTAACCCGGACGGCTCCTTCCAAAATTACTATCGCCGGCTTATGACGCCTCTTTTGTGTTTTTATACTACCCCCATGGGGCGCTTTTTGGATAAATACTTCATGGGTTTGCGCTACTATAAGTGGTATCACTACATCGATCTCGATTTTACGAAGCTCTCAGAGTTAGAGCAGCCGCCGGTTGCATGCTTGATATTGCGGCGCGAAGCACTCGGAGATTCTATTTTTGATCCAGACTACCGCCTTCTTTTTATTGATGTTGACCTTTGCAAGCGTTTGTATAACAAGGGATATAAAATATTTCTCGTTCCCGATGCACCTGCCACGCACATTAAATCTGTCTCTTTTGCCAAGCGCTCAGAAGTCTCGCGCGAGCGGGAATACTACCGAGCGCTTAATATCTATTTTAAGAAAAATTACCCATTATATGCGCCCCTAATGTGGGTGATGCTCAAGATCGATGTGTACCTGCGCATGCTCCTTATTTATACGGTTGGAAAAGCTCCAATGCGATAGGTTTTTAGACCCTACACTATGGAAACCAAAGTCCGTGTGAGGAGGTTATAAAATATAAGACGGTATGAACAAAACCGCCATTTTTATATACGAAGAGGGACAAGTCCCATTTCTAAAGAACATGCTTTCCGTCTTTTCAGAGGCGGAAAAAAAGGATTCTATAGTCATTGCGCTTGGTCTCAATGTTGAATATGCGCTTAAGGCGCAGAATATTCTCTTTGACTCAGGTCGAGGGCTGCGTACCGTCTCGCACGAAGAGTCTCTCGACTATGCAGAAAAAATAGGTCGTGAGATCTTGGATGATCCGACTTTTTCTTTCCTTTCGTATCGTGATGTCAATTTGGTTGATGTATTTGTACCAGTCTTTCAGTTGTACGTAATATATATGCTATATGCGCTTGATGTCATGACGACTCTTGCACAAAAATATCCGGAGTATAAAAATCTCGTCGTTTTACCCCCCTCACAATTTGTTTTTGAAACAGGAGGTATTTTAGCTGAACTTGAAAATACTGGCATGACAGATGCCGCGCGGTTAGTAGGAGAAAAGGTTGGTTTCACTATCATTGCTCCAAAGGCCGAGCGAAGAAGCGCATCCTTGCTCAAACGTATTGATACAGCGTGGTTTTATTTTCAACGCAGACTATTCGGGTGGTTCCTCTTTGTACTGAATACATTGATTGCCCTTTTTGTCCCTCAGAAGAAAATTCGCGTACTGGCTTCGGAATATTGGAAGAATATTTCTTCACTTATAGGAACGCTTCCCGAAGTGGAGATCGTACTGCTAGACAGGGCAGAGTCCCGCAAGGCGGGCTTGCGTTCTATTTCTCAGCATCGCATGCAGTTTATCCATGTTGAGAATTATCTCTCTCGCGCACAATACAAGGTGGCTTCACAACAGGTAGACAGTTTTTTAAAACAGTGGAGAAAAGTAGAAGAAAATAATGTGCCTCTTACACAAGCGCAATTTCGCGGGCATGCGCTTAAACCACTTCTACTGGTGGCACTTCAGAGACTCGTAACAGTAGGTGGCGTACGTGCCGTTCGGGCAATCGACGGGACCTATGCTGCATATAAGCGTGTGCGTCCAGATATCGTTATGGTACGGGCAGGGGCATCTGGTCAGATACATTTCGCGATTCTTTGCTATGTGGCACGTGCGCTTAAGATACCTTCAATCGAACTTCAGCATGGTTTATTGCCGCTTGGTCAGAATTCTTTCTTTAAACGGCGTGCTGCAGAATATGCAGCAACCTACGGGTCTCTTACCAGCAAAGAATTCGAGGAGCGCGCTGGCTACAAACAGGAGAAACTTTTTAGTATTGGTTCCCCGCGCTTTGATGTATATAAAACAATGCGTGAAAAGGATGCTACTCGCCCTGTGCAAGGGAAGCCTTTTACATTTGGATGCATCGTACCGGCAATATTGCCCCACTCTTGGTCTGACTCGTATGAGGTTGTCGAATATTTACAAAGCTTGGCGTCAGCAGCTGCACGTGTTCCTAACTCGCTGTGTATACTTAAATTACGTCCTGACCCTGACAATGAAGTTTTCTATCGTCGCGTAATTGCAGAAGCGTTCGGAAAAGTTCCGTACCGCATTGCCCAGTATGAGTCGCTTGTGGATGTTATTGCCGAGTCAGATGTTGTAGTTACCATTTATTCAACCACTGTACTTGAGGGGCTCATCTCAGGTAGACCAACTGTATTCAATGGAACTCTGGCGATGCACGCGGCCTTTGGCGAAGATTTAAGGCACTATATCCCAGACGAGATTTTGCATGTTGTGCACACTCAAGAAGAGCTTACCCGTTCGTTTGAGCTTTTGGCGCGTGACCCGGGACATCGAAAAGAGCTGGTAGGAAAGGCGGACCGCTTTATGGAACAAAACTTCTCTTTTGATGGCAAGGCATCACAAAAGATGGCAGATGTAGTGCGGAAACTGGCAAAGAAGCAAGAAATGTAATATATGATAGAGTATCGCTTATCCTAAAATATATATGTACGAACAAAAACCTATAGTTATAGCCGAAATAGGTGGCAACCATAAGGGAGATTTCGAAATTGCAAAAGAAATGATCCTTACTGCAAAGATCTTTTGTAAGGCTGATGTTGTCAAATTCCAGAAACGCAATAATAAAGAATTGCTAACACCAGAAGAATACAATGCGCCGCATCCAAATCCTGCGAATAGCTATGGGGAGACCTATGGGGAACATCGGGAATTCTTGGAATTTAGTAACGAGCAGCATGCCGAACTCAAGCGATATGCCGAAGAAATAGGCATTGAATATTCTACCTCTGTATGGGATATGACATCTGCGAAGGAGATAAGTGCGCTCAATCCTAAGAAGATAAAAATACCATCAGCAAGCAATATGCAGTTTGAAATGCTCGAGTATTTGGCCAAAAACTATAAAGGGGACATCCATATTTCGTTTGGCATGACGACCCATGAAGAAGAAAAGAAAATAGTCGACTGCATGGTTTCTCATGGCAGAGCAAAAGATACAGTGCTCTATGCATGCACCTCGGGATACCCTGTTGAATTTGAAGATGTTTGCTTGCTTGAGATAAAACGGCTTCAAGAAACTTACGGAAGTATTGTGAAGGACATTGGTTTCTCAGGACATCATAATGGTATTGCCATTGATAATGTTGCGTACGCTCTTGGCGCAAATTACATTGAGCGACATTTTACGCTTAATCGTACCTGGAAGGGAACCGACCACGCCGCAAGCCTTGAGCCCGATGGTATGCGTCGCCTTGTGCGGGACCTAGCAGCGACCCAGCACGCACTGACCTATAAAAAGAAAGATGTGCTTGATGTTGAAGAAGTACAGCGCAAAAAACTCAAGAGGTTTTAACTATGGAGAACAAAGCAAAAGAGCTTCTCTTAGAGCTTGGTATGGCAAGCGAGGAGACAATAATACCTTTCTATCCCCGTGCGCGAGATAGGGAAGATATTGAGATCCTGCGAGATAGAAAATCGGGAGTGATTTTTTTAAGTAAGACTGACCATATGTCGGTTTCTCACTACGATGAGATAGACGGTGGTACGTATTGGGGAGGAAAGACTCGAGATGAAGCTTTGAAGCTATATCACGACGATGATATTCGCCGGAGTGAGCAATTTCGTTCACTGATAGAAGGGAAAGATGTGATAGATATCGGTTGTGGCACTGGCGCACTACTTGATTATTGGAAAGGAGTGGCCAAAAAAGTCGATGGCGTTGAGCCACAAGAATATATCCGCAAAGAGCTTCAGGCGCTTGGACATACCGTGTATCACTTGCCTCAAGATGCGCCCAAAGAGCAGTACGACGTAGCAACCTTATTTCACGTTGTAGAGCATGTTATCGAGCCACTTGCTGTCCTTTCTAGAGTACGAGAAACACTACGGCCAGGGGGTATTGTAGTGATAGAAGTACCCCATGCACGCGACGCACTACTACAACTCGACTCGTTTAAAGCTTTTTCTCTTTGGAGCGAGCATCTTATCCTCCATACTAAAGAAAGTTTGCACGCTTTGCTTGAACGAGCCGGTTTTAAGAATATCCAGATAAATGGTTTCCAACGATATCCGCTTGCTAACCACGTGGGCTGGTTTGTAGATGGAAAACCCGGCGGGCAAAATCGTCGGCCAGAGTTGCGAGTGCAGGGTGCCGAGGAAGCATATGAAAAAATTTTGAAAGAGTCTGATCAAACTGATACGCTTATAGCAATTGCACACAATGACTAACGAAGAACTTCAGTCAAAACTAAGCTCGTTCAAAGGCCTTATGCTTGATGCGGATGGCGTTTGGTTTACTGGGCATGAATACCGTGCAGTTATTGATGGCAAAGTTTCAATTATGAAGAAACGCCATTTCCACGATGGGCAAGGACTTTCTTTTTTGCGTGCCCTTGGGATTAAGATCGTGTTTGCAACGGGTGAAGGCGAACCACTTGTGAGCATTGTTGAAAAGATCAACGACCTTCCATCGGTACGAAGCGGCGAGTGGGCGTCTGTGGAACTGATTACAGATGAGCTCAAGAAAGACGGAAAAGTCCCTTCGCTTGAGGCCTGGATGCACAAGCACGGTATTACATGGGCAGAGTGCGCTTATCTAGGTGATGATCGCACTGACCTTGAAGCCATGCAAAAAGTAGGCTTAAAGGTTGCGCCCCAAAATGCTCGCCGACTTATCAAAAAAATCGCGGATATCAATCTCGAAACGGCGGGCGGCGAAGGAGCTGTGCGCGAATTTACCGAGTTAGTTCTCGACGCTCGCGGCATCGACGAGGCAACACTTCCTGCAGCATAATACTGTCTATGGCGGATACTAAAGACAAAAAAGAAATTTTAGGTGTCATCCTCGCCCGAGGTGGCTCCAAATCATTTCATAAAAAAAGTATTGCTGCATGCGCGGGGAAGCCTCTTATGTACTACACAATCGAGGCAGCAAAACATGCCAAATCAATTACTCGTCTCATCATTTCAACTGATGATGAAGAAATGGCTGAAGTCGCACGTTCGTACGGCGTAGAAGTGCCGTTTATGCGCCCAGTTGAGCTTGCACAAGATGATACGCCTGATCTTGCTGTATTTGAATATGTACTCGCTGAATTACAGAAACGCGAACAGTATGTACCAGATGCTGTCGTACATTTGCGTCCTACAACACCACTTAAAAAAGCCGCAGATATTAATAGGGGAGTAGAGCTACTACTAGCGCACCCGGACGCGCAATCGGTGCGCTCGATATGTGAACCTCTGCATACACCGTTTAAAATGTATACGCTCGACGAGAATAGCGGATTCCTGCAACCTCTTTTGCCGAAAGTTTTTCCAGAAGTATTTAAAAAATATCCCGAGGCTTATAACATGCCACGCCAGCTCCTTCCAAGCGTTTGGCGACACTCTGGCTATGTTGACGTGGTGCGGTCTGAGGTTATAACCGAACTTCACTCGATGAGTGGGTCGAAGATCTTGCCGCTCCCGTTTGAAAAATGGCGCGATATCGATATTGATTCTCTCTACGAAATTGGCCTTGCAGAAAATGTCATTGAAAAATTGAAAGCAGAGGGGAAGGAAACGTGGGAGTAGAGAGGTTCTCCTAAATAGTATGATATATCGTACCGGATGAATTTAATTGACTAAAAGAAATTTTCGTAGTAATATTTTTTTAGACTAATCCTGGTCGGTTAAATCTGAGGGAGGATACATTGAAACCACAGAGGACGCTTTTGGCGTTTGTTCGCGATAATGGTGCGGCGAGCATGGTCGGCCCACTCGTCCAAGCACTTCGTGCTCACAAAGGCGAGCATGCAGTCGGTCTCTACGCCGACCCCGATGGGCAGGCAGGTGCCAAGCTCACTTCACTGAAGATTGGCTTCCATCACTTTGGGGCGGCCAATCGGAGTGAATCGATGATCCGTATTCGGCAGCACAATGTCGACGCCGTTATTACGGGTCTTTCCTCTCCACGGGGTCAGGGGGAAGTCGATGCTGAACAGACGGCGGTTGAATCCGGCGTTCCGATCATCCAGGCCGGGGATTACTGGGGATGCGAAGTTCGCTCACACATTAAGCCGCACCTCTTCATCACGATCGACAAGTATGCGGCCGAGATGGCGTGGTGCCGAGACCCGTTTGTGAAGATTTGCATCGCCGGCTTTGCGGGCATGGCGCCGATCACTCCAAGCACGGAGCTCATCATGAAGATGGATGAACTCCGGGAGACTGGCGCAAAAATCATCGTCTTCCCGGACGGCGGGCCCCATGCAGCAGCCGGCCTCCAACTCCTCATCGAATCGATTAGACGTTCGTCCATCCAGGTCATCCTCATTACGCGGTTCCATCCGAAGTTCGCTGGTATGCGGATGGGAAGCTCGGAACAGACCTTGGGCGAGTACTGGGAGTCGATTCTTCGTCCGTTGCGGCTAGCGGACAGAGTGCGGGACTTTTCGGGGCATACAACAGATGAGCTTGTCATGGCGGCGGACGGGGTGGCCTCCGGCTATTCAACCCTCCTTATGCGAGCGGCAGTGGCGGGGAAGGTTCCGATTACATTGTGGACGCCGGCGACGCAGGCGTTTCTGAAGGAAGAGACCGGTCTTCAAGAAACGCCGCTCATGATGCGGGGAGGCTTTCCGGTCATCACGGAGCCGCAGTCGCTCGACTCTCTCTTCGAGACCACTTGGTCAGAGGTCAAGGACCTCAAGGTCTACGATCCGAAAAAGGCGGCCGACAGCGTGTTGAAGTTTCTCGATCAGCGTGAGAAGCAGGCAGCGTAGCCCAGATTAACCAGCCCTGTTCCAAATGCATGCCCGGCGGCAAAACCGCCGGGTGTTTTTTGTATCAAATTATTTTGAGTGCTTTTCCATACTATGATATATCATAGTATGAACGAATCACTTTTTGAGTTTTGGAGTAGGGAAAAGAGCAAAGTGTCCAGGATACTTCTTCTTAAGCCGATAGAGCATGCTTGTCGCGTATAATTTTTTGTCTTCGTATACGTTCCTACGCCGCTTGAATTCCTCTTCCATCTCTTTGATTGCCTGCTCGTAACCAGGAAGTTGATCCTCGAGCCAGCGATGTACGCGGCGGACAGTATCGTGGCCGACCTGCATGCGCACAGCAATATCGTCGTACGTTTTTCCTGTCATAAGCTCGCGCGCAATGAGTATCCGCCGCCCAAGCATTATCCGTTCGCTCGGAGTGAGTAGATCGCGCAAGAATAGCTTCATCGAGGCGCGTCCTCGTATTGAGGCTGCAGCCGTATATAGCGCGTCGAGTGTTTCCAAGCGTTGCTTGTCAGAAAGGTCTTTTAGTTTCTTTTTCATATAGTATTAGTTTACTATGATATATCATAGTATCGGCTAGTGGCACATAGTGGTCACGGGATAGGTGCACAGATACCGGGCGTTTTTTATTCCGTAGCCAATTTCTTTTTGCATGCTATATTCTCCCCATGGCGCAAACGCTGTATTTCAAACCCGATACGGTAAAAATTCCTGGCATCTTTAAAACGCTCCTGAGCCGTCTTGCATTCCCGCTTCTTGTACTTCTTTCGCGTGAACAAAGCCTGCGGCTTGGACTGACTCCTATTGATGATGAGCGGGTAATACAGGCGCTTAAGCACGCTCGCGGGAGGCTACTTGATATTGGATGTGGGGCTAACAATCTTGTGCGAAGTTATGGTAACGGTACTGGAGCGGATGTTGTTGCATGGGAAGGCTCTGACGTAGTTATAGAAGATGCAGGAAAATTACCGTTTGAAGACGGGTCATACGATACTGTGAGCTTTCTTGCGTGCCTCAATCATATTCCTAATCGGGAGGAAGCGCTTACAGAAGCTTTTCGTGTTTTACGCCCGGAGGGACAAGTACTTGTAACGATGATAACGCCGCGAATAGGGCAGTTTACGCACTGGCTGCGTCGGCCGCACGACCCCGATGAGCACGAGCGACACATCGACCATGATGATGAACTTCTTGGAATGTCGCCAAACGAAATACGGAGTCTCCTTGCGGAAGCTGGCTTTAAAAATATTCGTCGTACTCGCTTTGTGTACGGACTCAACAATTTATTTACTGCCAACAAATAAAAATCCAAGCGGGCAACGCTTGGCACTTTTAGGGCGCAACGCAAGAAATACTTTGTCGAAACCGGCGTACCACACATACAGAAGCGGGCGGAAAATTCGTGGCACTGACAGAATGATGTTTTCTAAATTCGCGTAGATAGGACTCCGACCCACCCTTTTTATTGTAGTATGTTCGAAACCGGTATCGTGGAAAATCTTTTCAAGCGCTTCGTGCGTATAGCGAAAATAATCGTGTGGGTCAGGGTGATAGTTGCACCAAAACGGAACCCATCCTATAAGTTGCGCCTGAGGCGCCATGATACGTTTTATTTCGGAAAGAAGATGTTTGTAGTCGTACATATGTTCAAGCACATTGCATAAAATAACCGTGTCAATGCTCCCATCCTCAAATGGCAGTCTATCTTTTTCAAAATCTATTTTTTGCAGTAACCCGTCTAGCGATAGTACTTCAGCTCCCGGGTCTTGTTTGAAGTACGTAAAATAGTCCGGTCGATGACCTCCGCCAATGTCTGCCACCTTGCCCCGCAGCGTATACTTTGAGAGCTCAATATTCATTAAAATACGTCCCGGGGTTTGACCTTTATAGACATGAGAGAGTAGGTGCAGAAGACCGTATTTTTTATCGATTTGGGGCGATTTCATGAAGCAATGATACCCTCTTTTCGTGTATGAGACACTTCCTCTGGGGCTCTGTGGTTATATGGTATAACAGTGAGGAATCACGGCATTTTTTATACTGCTTGCAATGAATGTATTTAAACAAAGCACGTTTGCGCTCCTTCTTGAGGCGTTCCGAGGTTACTACAAACATCTCGCCGTGCTTACGGGGCTTGGTATTCTTGGCGCAGCACTTGAAGGTATTGGCATAGGAGCTGTCATCCCGCTTCTATCTTTCCTCATCAATGGGGCAGAGCAATCACAGGATATTGCTTCGCGCTCTATTGCCTATCTTTTCAATCTTCTATCCATACCGTTTCAGTTTAGGTATCTTCTAATTTTTATTGTTCTTCTCTTCGTCGTTCGTGCGGCAGCATTGGTGTATGCCAGATATATCAGAGGAGGTATTACGTCGCGGTTTTTGTATAGCGAAAGTCGGACGGTGTTTGAAAGGGTACTTCGGGCCTCGTGGCCATATTTGGTAAAGCAGCAGGCGGGACATTTACAAAGCGCGCTCACACGCAACATTCAGCGCACACGAGACCTGCTCGACAGCGTAACGCAGATCATACAATCAACAACGGGTGCCGTTATATATTTTGCAGTTGCTTTTAGTATCTCTCCCTTCATTACCAGCGCGACACTTGTAGCCGGAGCGATATTCTTATTCGCGTTTCGGCCGCTTATCTTGCGGGTGCGCAGATTAAGCAATGACTATGCGACAACAGAGAAACGTTTTTTACAGTATGCGGGCGAACATATAGCAGGACTTAAAAGCATTAAAGCCTCCGGCAAGGAGCGCCCTGCGCTCCTTGCAGCTGAGCAGCTTCTTAAGTATTTGCAAGGGCTCGCAGTGAAGCTCGCGTTAGCGCGTGCAGTGAATACAAGTTTTATACAGCCATTCGGTCTCATGTTCATCGTTATTATGTTTGCATTCACGTACAATACTCCGGGATTTAGTCTCCCAACGTTTGCGGCGTCATTGTATCTTATGCAAAAGATATTCATGTACTTGGAGGCTACGCAGGTGTCTTTCCAGACCATCAATGAGCTATTGCCCTATGCCGAAAATTCACTCGCGGTGAAGCGAGAGCTTGCATTGCATACTGAGCCGCATAACGGAACTAAAGAAGCAACATTCCAAGACTCAATAACCTTCAAGAATGTGTCTTTTTCATATATGCCGGGCACAAATGTACTTTCCGATATCACTATTGAAATACACCGTGGCGAAGTGGTAGGGCTTGTAGGGCCGTCTGGTTCAGGTAAGACTACAATCGCCGATATGCTCTTAGCCCTTCTTCAGCCGACGCAAGGGGATATTACTGTCGACGGTGTGCCGCTCGGAGAAGTGGATATAGCACAATGGAGAAAAAAAATAAGTTATGTGCCGCAAGATTTTTTTCTTTTTAACGATTCGATCGAGGAGAATATCAGGCTGTATCAACCCGAGCTAACCCATGAAAAGGTAGAGCAGGCGGCAAAGCAGGCAAATATCCACGACTTTATAATCGGATTGCCAGAAGGGTATCAAACAATTGTAGGAGACAGAGGGGCACTTCTGTCTGGGGGCCAGCGCCAGCGCATTGCACTCGCCCGCTCGCTTGTATCCTCGCCATCACTCCTTATTCTGGATGAGGCGACAAGCGCGCTTGATAGCGAGTCTGAACAGCTGATACAAAAGTCTCTTGATGCACTGCGAGGAAAATTGACGGTTGTCGTGATAGCACATCGTCTTACGACCATCGAAAATGCCGACAAAGTCATGGTCCTTTCGCAAGGATGCGTGGTTGAAAATGGCTCTCCAAAGGAATTGATGCAGAACCCTGATTCCTATCTTTCTCGGGGTAGTGGAAAAACATCGACAAGCAGCTTTTCATAATATGGAGGATAAAGCATTTTTACTTTTGCATGAGGCTGAAAATTCATGGTGGTATCGTGGACGGGCTCGTGTTGCCCGTGCTGCCGCCGGTCGCGTTCATTTGCGTGATGCGCGAATCGTGCTCGATTTTGGTGCGGGTTTTGGCGGCATGCTGCCCACCCTTCAATTAATGGGAGGTGAAGTATATGCATTTGAGCCCGAACTTCTTCCTGCAAAGGAAGCAGCAACACGGGGGTATACGCATGTATATACAAATGTACAAGAGGCGCTTACTCGCCAATATGATGCAATAGCGCTTTTTGACGTTATTGAACATGTTGAAAATGACGCAGAGCTTATGGTGCGTTTGCGGGATTCTCTTTCCTCTAAGGGAGCGGTAGTCATTACGACACCAGCATTTCCATTCTTATGGAGTGTGCATGATATATCGCACCATCACTTCCGCCGTTATAGAAAAAGTGGATTGAAAAAACTTTTAGAAGATGCCGGGTATACTGTTGAGTTTATTAGTTATTGGAATTTCTTTTTATTTCCATTGGCTGTGCTCATGCGGCTTCTTAACCGTTCCGGCGAAGGAGCATTAGGAGCACCGGGCATTATTACGAACATCTGCGAAGTTCTTATTTCAATCGAGGCTGCGCTTATGCAGTTTATTCCTTTGCCATTTGGCGTTAGCTTTGTTGTCGTTGCGAGGAAATCCTCATGAAAAGAATTCCGCGCAGTATTTGGATACTTGTTGCCATAGGCGTACTTCTGCGTCTGGGCTCATTCGCATGGGTGGCATCGCATGCAGGGGAAGGTGCAATTATCTCTGGCGATGGGCAGACATATGCAGAAGTCGCGCGCAACCTTGCCGCAGGGAATGGTTTTATGATCGAGGAAAATGGAAAGCTCATTCCGGAAGTGTTTAGAGCACCCGGAGAGTCGCTCCTGCTTGCCCCGTTTCTGTTCTTTCCCTATGGATATATTTGGTGGGGAATATTTCTCTCGATTGTTGCGGGGGTACTTTTGCCGGTTCTCGTCTATTGTATTGGCAAACGCATAGGCAATGAGCAGGCAGCTATTATTGCAGCTACTCTCGTAACTCTTGAACCACACCTTGTGTGGTTCAGCTGGACTGCAATGTCGGAAATGCCGGCAACGCTGTTGCTTCTTGGGGCCCTCGCGCTTGCAATACATTCATGGGGCAAAAACCCCTGGCTTGGGGTCGGTGGGGTAGGGCTCCTCTTAGGAGCAGCAGTATTAGTACGGCCTCCCTTTTTACCGATTGCTCTTGCTGTGCTGACGGCAGTCGGTATATGGTTTGCAATACGCCGACGCTTAAAATATTGTCTCTATGCAGTTGTTGTAGGCGTAGTCCTTTTGTCTACGACAGTCCCATGGTCGGTGCGCAACTATTATGTTACGGGTACGTATGCTGTTTCGGGCATGGGCTGGTATAACTTATATTTTGATTACCTTTCCAGTCTTGACGCTCTCACGAATAAAACATCTTTTATCCAAGAAAAGACTGAACGTGAAAATAATCCTCCCCCCGGAGTCGTGCGCGGAGAAACGTTAAATCCTACGTCCGCACCCGCGCTTAAAAGTGCCGCGCTCGCAGAACTTGCGCAGAAGTGGCAGCTTGTTTTGAAGTTCGAGCCGGTGTTTCTGTTCTCGTATTTTACGCATGACGGGTATTATCAATATGCCCGTAGCTTCGGATTCATAGGAGAGGCGGGAGAGCCCGCTTCTTCCTCTACGACCTTCGCCGTGCTTTCGCAAGGCGAAGGTCGCTTCAAAGTCCTCTTTAATGCTCTTAAAGCGCAATATTTTATTCCTCTTATTGGAAGAGGCTTCGCTGCGCTCATTGTGGTGCTCGCACTTATTGGCGTATGGTACAAACGCCGCGAGCCCATGGTGTATATGCTCGCGCTTACGATTGCTCTTTCTGCAGTGGTTGCTACAACGATCGGGCTTGGGGTCGAAG
Organism: Candidatus Parcubacteria bacterium; assembly: GCA_014379165.1. Classification (GTDB taxonomy): domain Bacteria; phylum Patescibacteriota; class Minisyncoccia; order Phycocordibacterales; family SBAW01; genus GWA1-54-10. The sequence continues at coordinate 18,051 of JACMMG010000006.1, read as the reverse complement.
CTCGTTTACGTGTTCCTATGGAACCGCTCCTCTTTTTGCTTGCAGGCATAGGCGTCTGTGGGCTACTCTCTAGATACCGTGGAAAAACCGAAATTTCTTCTCATCATTCCAGCTCATAACGAGGCTGATATCATCGAAGCTGCCGTTGGGCGGGTTTGGGGAGTACTCCGACATTTCTCTCATATACAATGCCGGCTTGCAGTTATCGATAACGCGTCAACTGACGGAACGGGGCAAAAAGTAACGGCGCTTAATATACCGGAAGTTAGTGTGCTGTATGCTCCTATGCGCGGCAAAGGAGCGGCAATATTGTACGGCGCACGAGAGGGTGAGGAAAGCGATTTCTTTGGTTTTATCGATGCAGATCTTTCCGCCGATCCAGAAAGCATTCCGAAATTGCTTGATTCTGTTTTTAAAAAAGAGAGCGATATTGCCATAGGGTCGCGCCTTCTTGATAAACAAACAGTTGCTCGTTCATTCCTGCGCACGTTTTCTTCGGAATGTTTTAATGTATTGCGCCGGCTTCTAATTAATACCCCGGTGCGCGACAGTCAATGCGGCCTGAAATTGATGAATGAACGCGGAAGGGAAGTCCTACGACACTGCGAAGAAACAGGATGGTTTCTCGATATGGAATTTCTCGCGCGTGCGAGCCGAGCAAGCCTTACAATAAAAGAATTCCCGGTCGAATGGGATGAATATCGTTTTCCCGATCGTAAAAGCAAATTAAGCGTGTTACGCGACGGGATACTGGCGGTCATAGCAATGGTGAGAATCCGTAGAAGACTCCGACAATAATATTGTATGCAATCTGTTTCAATAATTATTCCTGTCTATAACGAAGAGGCCACTATTGCGCGTCTTCTTGAGAACTTGCTCTCGATCACATGGCCGATCAAAACAGAGGTGATTGTGGTCAATGACGGTTCAAATGACAATACGAAAAGTGCGCTTTCTGCTTTTGAAAATAGATGCATTCTTAAGACATTGCCGGAAAATCGCGGCAAGGGCTACGCTATGCGCCAGGGAGTTTCTTTGGCAGCGGGTGAATGGGTCGCATTTCTTGATGCTGATCTTGAGAACGATCCGCGCGACTTCTTTACTCTTATAGAGAAGGCTACGCAAACGGGTGCAGACAGTGTTATCGGTTCGCGCCTCCTTGCGCATTCTCGGGCACAGGGGACTTCGCCCTTCTTTTTTTGGGGAGGGAAGCTTCTTACGCTGTATATGAATATTCTTTTTAGTCTTTCACTTACTGATGTAACGAGTGGTTTTCGCATCGTGCGTCGCACATCGTTCAACGAGCTCCCTCTTTCATCTGAGCGTTTTTCTATTGAAGCGGAACTCGTCGCCCGCCAAGCACTACTTGGGCAAAAAATAGTGGAAGCTCCAATTTCCTATAAACCCCGTTCCGTAACAGAAGGTAAAAAACTTCAACTTACCGATGGCGTACGCGCTGCACTTTTTGTGCTATCCATACGCTTATCACACTTGCTCCGATAGACACGAGGGTAAATATAAACGGTGTTGCGGGGAAGCGATATCGGGACTCAAGGTACGGTAACGATACAAGAGGGAAATAAATGGCAAGAAGGACAAGACCAATTGCTGCAAGCCGCACTGTTCCGCCTCGTCTCCACAGTACGTATGCGCCAAATGCGCCAAGAAGATAAGCAACGAGCCAATATATTTTTCCGGCAAGGAAGGCAAACAAATATGGATCAACTGATTTGAACGTGGTGAGGATTTGAGAAAAATCTCCGCGCACCGCAGCAAGGGCGGCAGAAAGGGAGGTCGTCTGCGTGTATGGTAGATGAAGTATGTTATCGAGTGCCGTACGCCAGTTATCGGTCATAAGCTGGAAAGGTAGTTGGGTTAAATAAAATCCGAACATGGAAAGCCCGTCTGTCTTAAGCAGGGGCCATACCATGTGTTGGTTTATGATGCGCGCTTCGTTAAAATCAACGATGCGATCAACAATATTAAGCTCTAAGGGTTTCTGGGGGTGGTATCCAAGGTATTTTTCAGCTTCCCGATAAAGTGCGTAACGCCGCTCGTAGATGCTCTTTTCTGTAGCTGCTGCACCTTTCTCTTTCCATTCGAGATATTGAGGTATTCCTGCGCTAATCAACTGTTGGGTAGTAAGTGAGGAGAGGGAAAATGCATGGTAGAAGTAATAGTTACGCAAAAGCCACGGTAAAAGAACGAGAACGCAGATGCAAACACCTGCAAGTCCATGAAGTATTGCACGACGGCTCACACCTAAAGTGAAAAAAGGAATGATAAGAATAGCGGGGATAAGAAATTCCGCAGAAGGTCGCGTTAGTGTCGAGAGGCCAAGCAAGAGAGAGGCCACTCCAAGATATAAGAACCGTTTTTCTTGGAGGTATGTAAGTGCACTGTGAACGGCAAACAAAAGCAATAATCCGAAGAGCATTTCGGACATTATTTGGTTGGTAAGGTTCAAATGATACGGTTCAAGCGCAAAAAGCGCACATGCGACAAATGAAACCCCCGCATGGGCTCCCAGTCGAATGGCTAATCGATACGTAAAGACAATAATAAGTGCATGCAAAACCCAGTTAAGGACAAGCATGAGCGTGTAGTGGTACACAAAAGGAACAAGGAGGAGCGGATATAGCGGAGTATATCCGCTCGAAAGATGAAAGGCGCTTGGGTCGCTACTATCTGCGTAGACACCATACTCACGCAGGTTGGTTGCCAGTCTAAGGAATTCCCAATCGATATCCTTGATAAGTACTGGATTAAAATGGAGTGTTGCAAAGTACACCAACGCAGAACCTGCGATAGCGATCAAAAAAAGTGCAATTTCAAATGTATTGAGTGGAGCAAGAAACAATAAAACCTGTTTTATTTTTCGAGCGAATGACGAGAATATGGGCGCCATACCGTTATATTTTTTGAGCATTGTGAGCGCCGGAAGGCGTACGAAATACTATAAAGTGAAGACCGCTGAAATTCCATAGGAGGGAAACTACGGCTGTTAAGAGCTTTGCGATGTTTATCCATAAGGCCGGGGAAATACCCGCTGGAGGTGCTATAAGGGTGGTGAGGAGATACATGAGTACAGAGTTGATAAGTAAGCTTGAAAGCACAACGCCGATAAATAGCGAAAATTCTTTTGTTCCGGGTTTGACTGCAGATTCGAACGACCAACTTCGGTTGATAAAATACGAGGTAACGGCCGTGATGGAAAATGAGACGAGGTTGAACGCGACAATAACCGGCCCGGAATAAATTGCAAAGAAATACGCCAAGGCATTTAAGATGCCCGCATCAAGCGACGTGTTAAAGATGCCGGTTGCACCAAAGCGAGCAAGCTTACGTATGAATGCTAGTCGCCGTGCGATGATTTCGGCTACGAACAGCCCAGCGTTCTCCAGCGCTACAAGTGCCCCTACAGCAAGCGTTGCCGTAAAAAAAGTAAGTGGGAAGGGCAGTACCCCTGCATGACGCAATATAGGAAGCACGAGTAAGGCAGATGCGGCCGCAAGCACAGAGATAACGGTATGATCGCTTCGGCGCATATGGGAAGAGAGGGATATTGTAGCATGGGGGTAGCAAACATTGAGTATTGGAGATATGCTATATTTGCTTTTATGGAATATACAAAATACCTTCGATGGGGAATTATTGGCGGCCTATTTTTTCTCTTGTTCCTTCCTTTTCTTATTGCCAATGGCTCTCTTCTTCCAAACATGTTCTTTCCCTACATCACGGGCAAGAATTTTACGTTTCGTATTGTTGTTGAAATAATTGTTGCGCTATATGCGATCCTCGCCCTTCGTGAGCCAAAATACTGTCCGAAAGGCTCCTATCTCATGTGGGCAGCATTGGCATTTGTAGTCTGGATGGGAATTGCCAGTCTTGTGAGCGTAGATCCAATTAAGACCTTTTGGAGCAACTTTGAGCGTATGGAAGGGTACGTAACAGTGCTCCATCTATTTGCACTCTTTGTTGTAGCCGGAGCGGTTTTAAACGAAATGAATTTATGGAGACGATTTTTCCAAACTTCGGTAGCGCTCAGTGCTATCCAGGGAGTCTACGCAATCTTCCAAGTTATGCATGTGCTCGGTCTTGCCCCGTCTTCGCAAAGCGGTGCACGCGCAGACACCACGTTCGGTAACGCAACGTACTTGGCGGTTTACATGCTCTTCAATATTTTCATCACCCTCTTTCTTCTGGTGCGAGAAAGCCGTTCGAAGGGCATGCAGGCAGTATATGGTATTGCACTCGTGCTTCAGCTGGCGGCGCTCTACTTTACAGAAACCAGAGGCTCTATCTTGGGAGTCTTAGGCGGCTTCGTGCTTGCTGCACTGTACCTTGCTTGGAGGGCACGAGGCTCGGAGCTGCGCTGGTATCGTCGGCTTTCCTTTGTAACGCTTGGCACTATCGCGATATTGGTAGTTGGATTTATTGCGTTGAAAGACACTTCGTTTATCCGCAATGCTCCTGCGCTCTCGCGTCTCGCTTCTATTTCTCTTACCGATGGTACAACCCAGTCCCGCTTCATTATTTGGAATGTGGCGTATCAAGGGTTCCTTGAGCGGCCCGCAGCAGGGTGGGGGCAGGAGAACTTCAGCTATGTCTTTAACGAGCATTACTCGCCGGAAATGTATGCGCAAGAGCAATGGTTCGACCGCGCTCACAATCAATTCCTTGACTGGCTTATTGCTGGAGGTTTACCGGCCTTTATTCTCTACATATCACTCTTTGTATTGGGTGCTTGGGCAATTATCCGCTCTGAGGCCTTGCTAGTGCCAGAACAGGCAGTACTTATCGGGCTCCTCGGCGGCTATGCCTTTAACAATATCTTCGTGTTCGATAACATACTGAGCATTGTATATTTCTTCCTTATACTGGCGTTCGTACATAGTATCTCAAACAAGCAGCTTCCTGCATGGATGTTTCTCTCACGACCTCTGAGCGACAGGGCTGTATCGGTAGCAGCACCAATAATCGGCATTGTTGTACTCGTCGGAGGCTGGATGCTCAATGGCCCTGCAATGGCACGCGCGCAGACGATGATTGAAGCGTTTCGCACTACCAATGCAACAGGTGCCCCCATTACGCCACAAGATAAACTCGCTTCATTTAAGAAAGCAGTAACGCAAGGTGAGCTAGGCAAGCAAGAAACTATTGAACAGCTCTTCCAATTTGCCTCAGGCGTAGGGTCGGACAGCAACCTCGCTCCGGAAGTAAAAGAAGAAATATATACCTTCACGCGAGCGCAAGGAGAGGCATTTCTTGCCTCAAGACCCAATGACGCTCGTCTTGAATCGTTTATGGGTCTTTTCCTCGCCCAGTATGGCAAATATGAAGATGCAATAACGCATCTGAATAAAGCTATTGCACTGTCACCCGATAAGCAGAGCATTCTTTTCCAGCTCGGCCAGACATATCTTCAACAGGGTGATCTAAATAATGCGCTTCCAATATTTAAGAAAGCGTATGAACTTGCGCCTCAATTCATTACCGCACGACTTATGTACGCAGGGGCGCTGTACTTTGCGCAGCAAACCAAAGCGGCCGATGCACTTCTCAACGAGCAGTATGGAACAATCATAGTCGATAACGATCAGCTGCTGAAAATCTATCAGAGCTTGGGGTTGCATGACCGGGTAATCCAAATATGGAACTTGCGAGTCGGCAAAGATCCCAAAAATCCCGATATATATCTTGGCTTAGCGTCCGCATACTTCACTGCAGGTAACTTAGAGGCTACTATCGCGACACTTCAGAAAGTAGCAGGTCTCAACCCTGCCGCGGCCGCCGAGATACAAGCGATTATTACACAGCTCCAGGCTGGCACACTTTTGCCAAGTACGGTAAAATAAGGATGTGAGTGTCACAGGAAGTGTGGCATAAAACCAAAACGCAGTCCTGCGAAAAAACTCTCTTCCTGAGAGTTTTTTCGTACCATAGTCCACTATTTCAGGAGGATAGGGACGTAAATAACCTTTGATTCCTTAAGCTGGAGTCGTGGGACTGAGTTTTCGTATATACTGTGTGGAGTGCGCTTCGTGCGGGGAGCGGGGCACTCACATTAGGACAATGTTTTGGAGCTCGCATCCGCTTCCCGCAGGGAGCACATTGATAGAAAATGCAGACTGCTCTGCTTTTTCTGATACAATGGCTGGCCACAGCCATGTGGCGTCAGGAGACGCAACGGGCGAGGCGGGTGAGATGCGAACACTTGGAGCATCGCAAGACCTTTTGAGATATTTTTGAAGAAATATGCAAAAGGTATACTGATCCTGTAAGGATCGCGACCGAGGTGAGTGGCGACGAGCCGAGAGTTGTGACTAACTAATATGCAGATAGAAGAGAACATACCTTTGGCTCCGCTCACTACCTTTGGTATAGGGGGAGAGGCGCGGTTTTTTGCGCGCGTACACTCGACCAATGAGCTTCGCGAAGTTCTCGCATTCGGTAAAGAAAAGAACTTCCCGACTTTTATTTTAGGAGGGGGCTCTAATGTGCTTATTGATGACGCGGGATTTCCGGGGCTTGTAATTAAGATCGAGCTCTTGGGTGTGGAAGAAAAAGAAGACATGTTTGTTGCCGCCGCAGGAGAGAGCTGGGATGCACTTGTTGAGCGCACAGTTAAAAATGGCATGTGGGGAATAGAGAATCTCTCTGGCATCCCGGGCACGGTTGGAGGCGCCGTTGTGCAAAATATCGGTGCATACGGCTCGGCGCTCTCGCAGACTTTAGAGTGGCTTGAGGTATATGACACGCATAGCGGAGAAGAAAAACGTTTAACAAAAGAAGATTACAAGTCTGGCTATAGGGATAGCATCTTTAAACGCGAGCCAGACCGATACGTCGTCCTGCGTGTTGCTTTAAAACTTTCTAAAACCGGCACTCCCGATATCTCATACAAAGACCTGGCACTACGGTTTAAAGATACTCCTCCAAGCATCTTAGATCTGCGGGCCGCGGTACTAGAGATCCGCGCTGGTAAATTCCCCGATTTGCACATTGAAGGCACAGCAGGTTCTTTTTTTAAGAATCCCGTTTTGCCAGCTGAAGAAGCACACAAACTCCAAGAGAAGTATCCGGAGCTTCCTCTTTTTCCACTCCCTGAATCGAAGGATATAAAAGTGCCGCTTGGATGGTTTCTTGATTACCGGCACGGGGTCATTGATATGCGTTCTATAAAAGTAGGAGGGGCCAGGATGTACGAAAAACAATTCCTCGTTGTTGTAGCAGAAAGAAATAGTTCTTCGCGTGATGTAAAAGAACTTGCTCGTTTGGTTCAAGAAAAAGTAAAAAACACATGTAATCTAAATATAGAACCGGAAGTAAGAATAGTGTGAAGAAAAGATATCCACAGAGAAAATTTTTTATTGATTGTATATCGCAACTCAATCATCAATAATGATTGATAGGGCATCGAGGTGTGTTCAATGTGTTATGTACATAATGCTATGAACACGGTCGAACGATGCAGGAACTAATTGACGACTGGGAGTCGTACTATTATGGCAAAGAAAAAAAAGGCAGCAAAAAAGAAGAAAGCAACTAAGAAGAAGCGCCGTTAAATTCTTGGGATTCCGACATGTGTCGGATATCCTCTCGAAAGAAAAGTCCCGCAGCAATGCGGGATTTTTCTTATGGATAAACGAGCGAAAGCAATCTAGGTTCCTAACCTCTATATTTTATGCTAGGATTCCCAAGCACGAGAGGCAGAAAATACTATGGTTTCATTCAAAAATCTCTTCGGAAGTCCGGGGGCAAAAATCCTCCGAGACACCGGCCCTACCGTCAAGGCAATTAACGAACTTGAGCCGCAATTTCAGGCGCTCCGGGATGAAGACCTGCATCAAAAAACACACTCTTTCCGGAACCGACTTTCCGCCGGGGAAACTCTTGAAGACATTCTTCCTGAAGCATTTGCAGCGGTACGCGAAAGTTCCCGTCGAACGCTCAAACAGCGTCATTTCGATGTTCAATTGATGGGCGGTATTGTGCTTCATAAAGGGGGCATTGCCGAAATGCGCACCGGAGAAGGTAAGACTCTTGTGGCCACTCTGCCGGCGTACCTCAATGCACTGATGGCAAAAGGCATGCATGTGGTTACCGTCAACGATTATTTGGCGCGACGCGACGCGGTTTGGATGGGGCAAATCTATCATGCGCTTGGAATGTCGGTTGGCATCATCAATCATGACGCGTCGTATCGCTATGATCCATCGCATGTACAGATCAAAGAAGATAAAGAACGTGACGAAGCGGGAAGTTTTAAAGTGTTCCACGATTTTTTGCGTCCGGTTTCCCGACCTGAGGCCTACCAAGCGGATATTACCTACGGCACGAACTCCGAGTTCGGCTTTGATTACTTGCGCGACAACATTTCTTACGACAAGCGCGAATTGCGCCAGCGCGGACATTTCTTTGCTATTATTGACGAAATAGACTCAATTCTTATCGACGAAGCGCGTACCCCGCTTATTATTTCCGCTCCCGCAGGAGACTCGGAAAATCTGTATGCAACGTTCGCCCAGTTAGTAGGAAAGCTTTCACTTGATACTGACTATACGATAGATGAAAAGCGCAAGGCGATACAAATGACCGACGCGGGTATTGAGCGCGCTGAGAAGCTGCTTGGTATAGAAAATCTGTATACCGAAAAAGGAATCAAGTATGTGCATCACCTTGAAACGGCGGTGCGGGCAAAAGCGCTGTTTCAGCGAGATAAAGAGTACGTCGTAAAGGACGGGGAGATCATTATTGTCGATGAATTTACTGGCCGTCTGCAGCCAGGACGGCGCTGGAGCGAAGGTTTACATCAGGCGATAGAGGCCAAAGAAGGCGTTTCTGTTCAAAAAGAATCGCGTACGTTTGCTTCGATTACCTATCAGAATTATTTTCGCCTCTACAACAAGCTTTCCGGCATGACTGGTACGGCCAAAACTTCTTCGGAAGAATTTTATAAAGTCTATGGGCTTGAGGTTATCGACGTGCCCACCAACAGGCCCGCCGTGCGAAAAGACAATAATGACCTTATTTTTCAAACGGAAGGCGGGAAATTTAGCGCTCTTGCACGTACGATTAAAGTACTCCATCAAAAAGGCCAACCGGTCCTCGTGGGTACTGTCTCTATAGAAAAGAACGAACTCCTTTCTTCGTATCTCAAGCGTGAAGGCATCCCGCATGAAATGCTCAATGCAAAGAATCACGAGCGCGAAGGCGAAATCATCGCACAAGCGGGCAAAAAAGGAAAAGTGACTGTTGCCACCAACATGGCAGGCCGTGGTGTTGACATCAAGCTTGGCGGCGTTTTTGCACTACCGGAAGAACATGAGGAAGTGAAGAATCTCGGAGGATTGCATGTTATCGGTACCGAACGGCATGAAGCACGTCGCATCGATAATCAGTTGCGAGGCCGTTCCGGCCGCCAGGGCGACCCCGGCGAAACGCAATTCTACGTTTCCCTTGAAGATACCCTTATGCGTGTTTTTGCAAGCGACATGATAAAGAACATGATGGGTCGCTTCGGCATTCCGGAAGACGAACCGATAGAAAATTCTCTTGTATCGCGCGCACTTGAAACTGCTCAGACAAAGATCGAAGGATTCAATTTCGATTCTCGCAAACACGTGCTTGAGTATGACAATGTGCTCGACCGTCAGCGCCGGGCCGTATACGAAAAGCGCCGCAAGGTCTTGGTAGGCTCGCAAGACGATGTCTTCGCATTGCTTGAAGAACTGGCAGCACAAAGTGAAGAGGCTCTCGCTGTAATCGCCCGTAAAGAAGAAGAACTTGGACGCGATCTGCTGCTTACCGCCGCGCGCAGGATAGTGCTCCAGACACTCGACATGCTTTGGGTTGAACACCTTGAGAGTATGGAATACTTGCGCGGAAGCGTGAATTTGCGCGCCTATGGCCAGCGCGATCCGCTTGTAGAATATCGAAAAGAAGGTACGCGTATATATAAAGAGATGGAGATCATGCTTGCTGAGCGCGTATTTGAGCTTATCGAAGGATTAAATAAAGAGAAAATAGAAAGTGCTACAGCAGCTCCAGCGCCTCGTATTATTATTGCCCCCACCAGTTCGCAGGGAGAAGTGATAGGTCGCAACGACCCATGCCCATGCGGGAGCGGTAAAAAATGGAAGAACTGTGGCCTTAAAAATACTGAAGAACACCAGCAGTTGATGGCACAGAAGAAATAACATGACCACGGCCATTGTTTTTGCAGCACTGATGGCGGGGGGCACGTTTAGTCTCGGGCTTTTTGATGTTAAACAGAAAAAATATTTAACGCAGGGGATTGATGAGCAAGTAATACTTACCGTAACCTTCATCGGTACTGGGCTTATTGCCTTACTAGCAGTGTTAATTGTTGGTGTTCCTGAAATCAAAAGCGGATTTTTACTAGCTGCGCTCAGTACCATAACAATTAATGTTGTTGCTCAAAATCTTTTGATCCGTGCATTTAAGGCAGAAGAAGCTTCTCTAATTAGCCCGATACGTTTAGTGACCACACCTCTGGTTATTGTGACGGGATTTCTTTTGCTCAATGAGCAGCCGTCAATTAGCGGTATCATTGGCATATTTGTCACTATTTTGGGACTAGGAATTTTAATGCATTCTATGAGAGCATTCTCCTTCTCTTTTCCTTTTCGTCTTTCAAAAGGAGTTACATATGGAATTATTGCGGCTGTACTTTTTTCTATTTCATTCCCGTTAGACAAAATAACGGTACTAACCTCCTCGGCACTTTTTGCCGTAGCGGTGACTTTCCTTGGTGTGGGGACGATTACTGCTCTTTTAAATATCAGCAGGGATCATAAATTCATCCCTAAAACATTTCAAACAATGAAGATAACGGGATCAGGCCTTTTGTATCTTTCGCTGCTTCAGGGAGTTGGTAATATTCTCACTAATCAGGCATTTAACTACTCTCTTACAGCCTACGCTGCAAGTTTAAAAAGACTTCAGGCACTTTGGACAGTCCTTCTTGCAGGAACTTTCCTGAAAGAAAAGAATATAAAGATGCGCTTCGTTGCAACACTCGTTATGTTTGCAGGCATCCTAATTTCGGTTATTTCTCAATGAATGCAAAACTCATAATTGCAGACAGCGAAAGCAACGCGGACCTTTTCTACGCAACGCGTTTTCTTGCGCACGACCCACTTATTTTTATCGAAGCGGGTGGAAAGAAGATGATAATTGTTAGCTCGCTTGAGTTTGGCCGTGCCAAACGGCAAGCAAAAGTTGACGAGGTTATTTTAAGTAAAGCGGGGAAAGGGAAGGCTATAGAAGAGGTCGCGGCTATTTTAAAAAAACGAGGGGTCAAAGAGATACAAGTGCAGGAGTCATTTGCGTACAGCGTTGCAAAAAAGTTTGAAGCGGAGGGTTTTACCTTCGACATTACCTCCTCTCTTTTTCCTGAGCGGGGAATAAAGACAAAAGAAGAAGTTGCATGGATAGAGGAAGCACAGCGTGCTACTGAAGCTGCACTTACTGTTGGCCTTACAGTGCTTAGAACGCCCGGAGCAACATCTGAGTCGGTACGCAAGGCAATCGATGCGCATCTTTTTGATGCAGGATACGATGCAAAAGAAACCATCGTTGCAGGCGGCACGCAGGCCGCCGATCCGCATGAACAAGGAAAAGGGCCGCTGCGCAAAGGGGAAACAATTGTCATAGACATTTTTCCGCGTTCACGCAAAACTCGCTATTTTGCGGATATGACCCGCACGGTATGCATTGGTGAGCCGTCTGTAAAGTTACAAAAAATGTATGATGCAGTTCTTGGCGCGCAGGAGCTGATATTTTCAATGCTTAAGCCGGGCATACCGGGTCAGGATATCCAGGGCGTAGTTGAGAAATTTTTTCAAGCACAAGGTTTTCCTCGCACGGAAACCCAAGGCGCTCCAGAGGGCTTCATCCATGGGGTCGGGCATAGCGTGGGGCTTGAGCTTCACGAGCGGCCGTCTATCAACAATAGCAATGATGTATTGAGAGAGGGAAATGTTGTTACTATCGAACCTGGCCTCTATTATCGAGATGTTGGCGGCGTCCGCATTGAAGACATTGTGCTTATTACGAAAGACGGGTATCGCAACCTGACGAATTTTCCGAAGCAATTCGTATTATAATCACTTCTGTGACTGCACTTGAGCCCCTCCTTCTTATTCCGGGAGCATTTTTAGCCGGCGTGTTGATGTTCTTGGCACCCTGTACGCTGCCTATCGTTCCTGGCTACTTGGTTTTCATTTCCGGAGGCGAAAAAAAGGTTATGCGCAATGCACTTGCCTTTGTACTAGGCTTCTCGGTTGTCTTTATAGTCTTGGGCACATTCGCCGGTCTTATAGGAAGTGTCATCGGCCCATGGCAGGACATTCTTTCTAAAATTGCTGGGGTACTTATTATCCTCTTTGGCTTTACCATGCTCGGCGTCTTTCGCCTGCCTATTATCGGAAGCGAATGGCATACGCGCATTCCAAAATTTCTGGTCCTTGGTCGATGGGAAAGCTCTGCACTTATTGGTGTTCTTTTTGCGCTCGGTTGGAGCCCCTGCATCGGACCTATTCTCGGTACAATTCTTTTGTTTGCCTCCACCTCAGCGACAGCATTGCAGGGAGCGATCCTGCTTGCGGTATTTTCATTCGGTCTTGCTATACCATTTTTATTGTGTGCTCTTTTTATCGATAAAATCGGAAATACATTTGCCCGGTTTGGCAGAGCAACGCAGATCCTCTCCTTTATCGGAGGCATTGTCTTAGTGTTTCTTGGCCTCCTTATGCTCTCTGGTTCTATGGGCGCGCTGGTGTTGTGGGGTTTTCAATTTTTTGACTTCCTTGGTTACGATAGGTTGCTGAAGTACCTATGACCAGCTTCGACTAGGTTGCCGAATCTAGGCGAGTGTACTAGCATGAGGCCATGACCATCATCGGAGTTGTTGTAGTAGTGGCAGTGGCAATCCTTATCTTTAAATTTATTTTAAAGCCGCTCTTTAAAATCGGCGCGCTTATACTATTGGCGCTGATCGCGTGGTGGCTCTTAAATGGCTTATAATTCATGGCGCTTGTTGACGAACTAACTATAAGCGCGCGCGCCGGCAACGGAGGCGATGGTGTTGTACGCTGGCTTCATCAAAAGGGCAAAGAATTTTCTGGCCCTGCAGGTGGTAACGGTGGCGATGGGGGTGACCTCTATATTCGCGCTGTGCGTGATATTAACTTGCTTTCGCGCTATCGCGGCGAGAAAAAATTTCATGCGGGTGACGGGGATCCGGGCGCAGGTGAAAGTATGCACGGCGCTAAAGGAAAAGACATGATCATTGATCTTCCGCGAGGTTCTCTCATTTATAATGAAGAAACTCGAGAACGATACGAACTTACTGAAGAAGGAGAGCAGAAACTCATACTTAAAGGCGGCAGAGGAGGTGCGGGAAATGAGGTCTTTAAGTCCTCCGTCAATCGTTCGCCAATGCAGAGTACTCCCGGTGGAAAGGGAGAAGAAGCACGTTTACGCATAGAACTTCGTCTTATTGCCGATATCGGCTTGGTTGGACTGCCGAATGCAGGTAAAACCTCGCTACTCAATAGCCTCACAGGAGCTATAGCTAAAGTTGGCTCGTACGCGTTTACAACGCTGGATCCTAATCTGGGCATGCTCTATGGCCTTGTTATTGCGGATATTCCGGGGCTTATTGAGGGCGCATCTTTAGGAAAGGGATTGGGCTCGAAATTCTTAAGGCATATTGCTCGAACGAAGCTTTTTGTGCACTGCGTCTCCCTTGAGGAAGAGGATTATATTGCCAATTATGAAACTGTCCGAGCCGAGTTATCTCGTTTTGAAGAGGGAATATTGAAAGATAAGCCTGAAATCATACTGTTAACGAAATCTGATACCCGAGATGCTGCTTATATAAAGAAAGTCAAAGCAGATTTTAAAAAGAAATATAAAAAAGATCCAGAAGTAGTTTCGGTGCTGGACGATGCTCTTATTAAGAAACTTCAAGATACACTTGTTGGCCTTTCCAACCCACGCCCGTAGGCACCAGAGGGATGTTTGCGCTACTATAGAAACACACTACATATGAGCGACTATCGAGTGACTATCGGCCTTGAGATACATGCTGAACTCAAGACACGCACGAAGATGTTCTGTGCGTGTCTCAATAACCCGGACGAAGCAGCTGCGAATAAAAATATTTGCCCGGTATGCATGGCACATCCCGGTACACTGCCTGTTGTAAATAAAGAAGCGGTCCATAAAGTACTTCTTGTTGGCAGCGCGCTTGGCGGAACCCTTGCCGATTTCACAGAGTTTGATCGCAAAAATTATTTTTATCCTGATATTCCGAAGGGTTACCAGATTAGCCAATACAAACATCCCCTGATTAAAGGTGGAATGTTACATGGAGTTGCTCTAACTCGTATACACCTTGAAGAAGATACTGCACGCTCTCAACATGTGGGCATAAAGAGCTTAGTCGATTTTAATCGTGCCGGAGTTCCTTTGATGGAGCTTGTAACTGAGCCTGTCATACATTCGGCATCAGATGCCGGAGCTTTTGCCCGCGAACTCCAGTTACTTTTGCGGTATGTGGGGGCTGGAGAAGCAAATATGGAAAAAGGGGAGATGCGTGTAGAGGCGAATATCTCTATAGCAAGGTCCGACCTTGCTGATTCCAGCAAGGTCGGACCTTTAGGTACCAAAGTAGAAGTTAAAAACATTAACTCCTTCCGCGCGGTTGAACGTGCTATTGTCTTTGAACTAGAGCGTCAAGAGGCGGTCTTAGAAAAAGGGGAGAAGGTGGTGCAAGAGACGCGGGGGTGGGATGAAGAAAAACAAATTACCTTCTCCCAGCGCAAGAAAGAGTCGAGCCACGACTACCGGTATTTTCCTGATCCAGATTTGCCGAAACTTATGCTATCCGAAATTCCAGAATTCTCCCTTCAGTCGCTTAAAAAAGAGTTGCCCGAACTTCCATGGGAGAAACGTGCACGATATACCGACTCCGGTATCATTCCTGAGCACGCAGAAATGTTTATACAGAATGAGACTTTCGGAGCACTTTTTGAGCAGACAGTTGCACTCCTTCCTTTGGAACAAAAACTAATAGCAAATTATATTGGTTCGGACATTGCGGGTCTTGTTTCAAAAAATGGGGAAGAAGGTTTGAAGAATATTACAGCAACAGGATTTGCCTCATCTATAGCAGCCGTCTCGGAAGGAAAGATTTCTTCAAGAGGGGTCAAAGATGCAATTGCAGAAGTTTTCATGCGTGGAGGCGATCTTGCTGAAATACATAAAAAATATCTCCAACAGGGTGATGAGGGGGTACTACTCACTATTGCAAAGAAAGTTGTTGAGGCAAATCCGCAATCTGCGGAAGACTATAAAGCGGGCAAAGAAGTTGCCCTCCAGTTTTTAGTGGGGCAGGGAATGCGCGAAAGCAAGGGCTCGGCTAACCCACAAGCACTTCGAGATGCAATACAAAAAGTTCTCCGATAAAAAGGCCTGCCTAACTGACGCGCAAAGGGCTTTGTAGAAGAGTTGCAGAGCTTGGATCGCCTGCTATACTAGGGCCATGGATGAACTAGAAATATCGGGGAAGCGATATATCTCGACTCGGCGTGCCGCGAAAGACCATAAATACAGCTCTGACTATATTGGGCAGCTTATTCGTGCCAAAAAAATTACCGGCCAGAAAGTAGGCCGTTCATGGTACGTAGAAGAAAAATCGCTCTCAAATTATTTCAAAGGTGAGAAGAGCCTAGGAGAACATGTTGCAGAAGCTCAAGTAGTCCACGCGATTGAAGAAATACAGGAGGTGCCAGAAGTTCAAGAAGTTATTGAAGAGGAAGTTGTAGAGACAAAGACAATAGAAGTAAGAAAAATAAAACCAGCGCTCGCTCATATAACGATCGGTACTGCAGATATTGAAAATGAAATACAAGAAGTGCCTATAAAGGTGCCGCAAAAAAATATATCTCACGCTCGCTACATACCGATCAATATGAAGAAGAGAAAAGGGCTTACATATATTTCGGACGATGAGTCGAGTTTTCCTGTATTGGAGAAGAAGAAACGTGTCATCGTACCGAAGAAAAACGTAGTATCTGAGGAAAATAGCATAGAGGAACCAGAGACTGCTGTAGTTCGAGCACAGGAAGAGGATATTGTTTTTGTTCCTTCACATAAAAAATTTTCTCTAACTAAATTACTTGTCGCAGCGGGAGTAGGAATTTTTATTTTTGCTGCAGTTGCCTTTGCATCAGTATCTGTCGGAACTCTTATACAAGTGCAGGAGGGAAAAGCGACAAACTCTCAATTTACGCTGTAAATGTAGATTTGGAATCATTTATAACCTAAGTCAAATAACGCCTTTTGCCCGAATGTAGGGCAAAAGGCTTTTTTATGCTGAATAATTTATACAGCCTTAAAGGAGGATAGTTAATACATTATCGAGAGAATAGACTCTAACTGAGGGCTCTTTTAGCCGAGATATCGTTTCGACAAGACGATATAGGTATATGTAGAAGCTTTTCTCGGCCAGAATAAATCTCGGCAATTTTTTATAAAGTTTCATTTCTAAATTTAGGATTATTTATATTTGTATTTTTTAATTTATTTGCCCCATATTCTGAAATCTCTTTCTGTAGCAACAAACTATTTTGTTCATCTTTGTATCACTAATCCACAGTTTGTCCTTTTTATTTGGATATATAGACGTTCTTCATCGTAAGATTATCTTTACAGGGCAACCGAACTCACTGTGTCAATTAAAGTTTTGTCGGCGTAATGACACACTCGAAGAGAATACTCTCTCCATCTGGAGAGATACTGCTTTCTGCACGCAAAGTTGCGTTGCGTCTTTCGTGTGCACCAGACTATGTCGGCAAGCTTTGCCGCGAAGGAAAACTTCGCGGCACTCGTGTAGGAAATGCATGGTTCGTTGAGGAAGAGTCGATTCGCGAGTTTGAAATAACACGTGAGCTTGCTAAAGCTCAGCGAAGCGAAGAGCTCTCCCGCTTACGACGCGAAGAAAATAGTGCGTTTCAAAAGGCAAGTAATCCGCCTACGCACCAAGATATCTCGGCAAAAAATTATTTCTCGGGCTTTAAACCTTTTTCAACTGCAGCGCTGCTTTCAATCGGAGGGCTGATGCTTTTGGTTTCAACAGTATTTGCAGGCGTGCATTCTCCTTCTGCTTTCTCGCAAGGCAATACTCAGTTGGCAGCAGCAATTGCGCACATACAATCCCCATTCTTCGGCGCACAATCGATAACGCTTACTTTGCCGTCTGCGGGGGCAAATAACTTATTCCAAAATTTCTTTGGTACTCTTGCAGCACTTTTTAAACGAGATGTTGTTCCGCCGACCGTTGTAGGAGCAACTCAGCAAGAGCCAGTGCAAACAAAACCTGTGCAGGTTCCTCCGGTTGCTTCTTCAACCCGTTCCGTACAAACAACAAACGTCGTTAACAACTACAACACGTACGTAACGAATCCAGTTACGCTACGCACGACTGGTTTTACGGCTTCGCCAAGTATTCCGCCGGAGGCGTTTGTCATGATACTCTCGGAATTTCATCGTTCAGTGTTTGATGAAATTCGTCGTGTCGTTTCTGGGTCGCTTGATCGTCGCGGTTCAAGCGGTGGCGGTAGTGGAGGCGGAAGCGGAAGTGTTACATCCGTTGACGCTTCAGGCGGCGCAACCGGGCTCACCTTTTCCGGCGGACCTATAACTTCATCGGGGACATTTACTCTGGGTGGCGTTCTGGATGTTATAAGCGGCGGCACTGGCACTTCCACAGCGCCGACATACGGCAAACTTCTTATCGGTAATGCGGCAGGCGGCTATGACCTTGTTGCAACATCTTCGCTCGGCATTGCTGCAGGAGGAAATCCATCATGGGGTAACATCATAGGCACACTCTCTAACCAGACCGATCTGCAAAGCGCGCTCGACAGCAAACTTTCTCTCTCTGCATGGTTTGCAACCACCACCGACGCTCTTGATGAAGGCACATCGAACCTCTACTTCACTAACGCTCGTGTG
>JACMMG010000047.1 GCA_014379165.1 Candidatus Parcubacteria bacterium | reverse complement strand
TTCCAACGGCAACGTCGGTATCGGCTCCTCAACCCCATGGGGCAGACTTTCCGCAGATACTACAAGCCTCGCCGCAGGCATTCCGTCATTCGTCGTTGGCTCCTCCACCCGCACCGATCTTATCGTGACTCAAGCAGGCAACGTCGGCATCGGCACCACTTCTCCATCCCACAAACTTACCGTGAATGGCGATATCTACAGTGCCGGCAATTTGATTGCGACTGGCGGTACTCTCAATATCAGCAATCCTACGGGAGATAACTTCCTGCAGATCGGCGAAGGAATAGTGGGTAATCAAAACGCATACATAGATCTTATTGGAGACACCACGTATCCGGATTTCGGTTTCCGCATTATTCGACAAAATAATGGCGCGAATGCACAAACCCTGATGGATCATCGCGGAACGGGTAATTTAAATTTGCGTACAAGAGAAGCGGCAAACATAGTATTCCTGACGAATAGCCTTGAGCGGGTATATATAACGAGCACCGGCTCAGTCGGCATCGGAACAACGACTCCGTGGGGCAAGCTCTCCATTAACAACTCAACCAACGACACTGCAAACCAGCCACTCTTCGTAATCGCATCTTCAACTCCGACTGCCACGACCACTTCCTTTATTGTTACTTCTTCCGGCAATGTCGGCATCGGTACGACGAGTCCTACTGATGCACTTGACGTAGTAGGCAGCGGCGAATTCACCAACACAGGTGTAATCACTATCGCCTCTGATCTTGGAAGAAGTATTGAAATGAGATCAAACGCTACTACGCTGACCTACATTGATATGGGTGATCTTTCATCAGAGGATTATGATTGGAGAATGTACCAGTCTTCGATTACCAACCGCCTCAGCTTCAGTGCATCTACGACCGCAGATATCCTCACGCTCAAGCCAAACGGCACCGTCGGCATCGGAACAACGACTCCGTGGGGCCAGCTTTCAGTCAACCCGAACGGCATCACCGGCCCGTCATTCGTCATCGGCTCTTCAACTGCAACGAACTTTATTGTGACGAACGCAGGTAATGTTGGCATTGGTTCCACAACACCGTATGGAATGCTAACCATCGACAATGGTCTTAACGGTCTTACCTTCCCGCAGCTGTATATCAATTCAAGCAATACAAATACAGGACTTCTTTTGACTAACTCAGGCTCTGGAGGCAGGGCGTGGCGTTTTATGTCGACAAACTCTGGCAATAGCACTACACCTTCCTCATTCGTATTGACCGATGCCACTGCAGGTTCCACCCGCTTCCTTATCGATTCAACGGGTGACGTGGGCATCGGTTCCACAACGCCGTGGGGCCGACTTTCCGTCGACACCGCAAGCCTCGCCACAGGCATCCCGTCATTCGTCGTTGGCTCCTCCACCCGTACTGATCTTTTCGTGGCCCAGTCAGGCAACGTCGGTATTGGTACGACCAACCCGCTCGCACTCCTTAGCGTCAACGGTCTTGCTTCGAGTACCAGCCTCATAGTCTCCGGACTTAATGCCGCAAGTTGCGATGTGAAGTCAAGCACCTCTGGGGTTCTCTCTTGCGGTACGGACGCATCGGGCGGCAGCTTAACCGGGACCCAAGGCCAGGTCGCTTACTTCAGCGGCACAAATACTGCCGTCGGCACCTCAAGTCTCTTTATTGCAACGTCGGGCAAGGTCGGTGTCGGTACGACAAACCCGCTTTCTGTTTTAGATGTATCGACATCAAGTTCTGCAACTACTTTCTCCGAATCTGCTGCGCGCGGGCTCGCAATACTTAATACCAACACCCTAACAAACAACAATCTCGCCGAATTACAATTTCGTACTTATGACATCGGCGCAGGTGTTGCAACAGGTGCGGAAATTGCAGCCGTATTTACCAGTCACGCTGAATCAGCGGTCGATGCAGACCTGGCATTCTTAACAAACAGTACTTCCGCTGGCTTAACCGAGAAAATGCGTATCATGGCGGATGGCAACCTCGGTCTCGGTTCCACAACGCCGTGGGGCCGACTTTCCGTCGACACGTCAAATCTCGCTACGGACATCCCGTCATTCGTCGTTGGCTCCTCCGCCCGTACTGATCTTATCGTCACCCAAGCGGGCAACGTCGGCATCGGCACTACGAGCCCGGCTGACCCGCTTCATATATTCGGGACCGTTTGTTGTGGCACGCGCATGACAGTAGAAGATGTTGGAAATGGTTTTACCGGGTATCGTCAGAAAAATACAATAGGTGAATACTTTACAGGTATTCAATTCGCAACAAATAATTGGGTTGTATATAACAACGGAAGTAGTACAGAAAACCTAACTGTTACAGGAGCGGGCAACGTCGGCATTGGCTCAACCACTCCATGGGGCGGACTCTCAGTTAATCCGAATGCTCTTCCTGCAGGCGCGCCGTCATTCGTCATCGGCTCCTCGACCCGTACCGATCTTATCGTTACACAAGCGGGTAACGTGGGTATCGGAACGTCGACTCCAGATGCTGCGCTCACATTTGCCCAGACAGTAGGAGACAAAATCCACTTATATTCTTCGTCTGGGGCTCAATACGGATTCGGCATATATGGTAATGAACTCCGTAATTTTACCGGTAGCGGCGCGGCGATTACCTGGGGCACTCAAAACGGCAGTGCAGCATTTACGGAGCTCATGCGAATGACCACGGCAGGCAACGTCGGTATTGGCACTACCTCGCCGCAAAGCAAGCTTGAAGTCGTTAACACGTCTTCGGGGGCTACTGCTGCTCAGCTCTACCTTTCAAACCTTGCCTCGGCAACCTCAACAGCCTCACAATTGGTGTTCCGCGCAAATGACCTCACCAACGGAACCACAACTGCTGCTATCACCTCAATTCTTACGAAGAACTATGTCACGGGCAACGGCGACCTTGTATTCTCCACATTGCAAAACGGCACACTTGCTGAAGCCGGGCGCTTTAATTCTGGCGGCAACTTTGGCCTTGCCTCTTCAACCCCATGGGGCCGGCTCTCTGTTGAACAAGCAACAGAAACGAATTCCTTTGTTGTTGGCAACCTCGGCTCGACCAGCCCTTCGCTCGTTGTCCTCGGTGTCAACGGCAATGGCAAGATAGGTGTTGCATCGACAACACCTTGGTCGCGCTTCTCCATCGAACAGGATACAGAATTGAACTCATTTATGATCAGCAACTCGGGTAGTACGACAGCCTCCTTCACTGTCGCTGGCATTAATCGAAACGGCAACGTAGGCATCGCATCGACCACCCCATGGGGCCAGCTTTCTGTAGAGCAGGATGTAGAACGCATCTCCTTCGTTGTCGGCAACCTCGGCAGTACAACTCCCTCGTTCATGGTCACTGGCGTTAACCAAAACGGCCGTGTAGGCATCGCATCGACCACCCCATGGGGCCAGCTTTCTGTAGAGCAAGATACCGAACCAATTTCGTTCATCGTTTCTAACAGTGGCTCAACCTCGCCGGCATTTATGGTAGGAGGCATTAACGGCAACGGCCGCGTCGGTATCGGTACCAGTACCATAACCGGCGTTTCTGGTGCCACTACCACCTTACTCTTTGTCGGCAACAACACTATCCCAAGCGGCAGGGCAGTAGCCGTCTTTGCCAGCGCCAACGCAAACATGTGTTGGATAGTGCCAGGTACAGGTATTGCATGTACGTCTGATGCACGCTTGAAAAAGAATATTGAAACTCTCTCGCCGGCTCTTGATGCTATAAACAAGCTCAATCCAGTAACGTATAACTGGAAGGGAGAGCCAAACGGCTCGGCTCTTCACACAGGTTTCCTCGCCCAGGAAGTGCAGAAGGTCATGCCGGGTCTTGTCTATACCGATGACAATGGCACGTTGACCCTCAATTATGCCGGTTTCACCCCATTCCTGGTCTCTGCAGTTCAAGACTTGAGTCTTACCCTGCAGACAATCGCTTCAACGACTGCTTCTTCTACGCCGGAGTCTGAGGCATTTGCAGAAAGCTTCTTCTCAAATATCTTTGCTCGCATGACAACGTGGCTTGCCGACACCGGAAACGGTATTGCAAACCTCTTTGCAGAAACGATAACCGCTACGGTCGTAAATGCCGACACCGTTAACACCAAGACGTTGTGTCTTGAAGGCTTATGCGTCACGAAAGACCAGCTTCAACAGTTGCTCGATAACCAAGGGGGAGGCTCCGGTGGCGGGGGTGGGGGAGGAGGTGGAGACACACCGCCGCCAGATGACAATGGTACGACAACACCTCCGAGTGATGACCCGCCAGCAGACGAACCGCCGGCCGATGAACCTCCTGCGGAGGAACCGCCGACAGACACGCCGCCTGCGCCAGCAGATGAAGGGGGAGAAGAAGCACCTGATACGGGAAGTGACACGGGCGGCAGTGAAGATACAGGCGGCGGAGATAGCGGCGGCGCTCCACCTACCGACACTCCCTAACCTCTCCGTCAGCCCAGTAAAAAGTATGATATATCATACTTTTATATATGGAGCTATTTTCTCATCTTTCCCGGAAATCCTTTCGGTGAATCTCTGTAAATTACAAACTATCGTATGTGAGTTTTGAGATCTCTTGTATGGCAGAGAGAAGGTCCTTCGTATTCATTCCCTCGGTCATAATACAAAGGCTGTACGGACGGTTTTTCTTATATACAATGCCGCAGTCATGAAATTCATACGTCTGCGTGTTGCCGTCTGACATAAGTTCCCGCTCCCCGAATTTATGCGCTACCGACACACTTGGCGGCAGCACCTCGCGAATGCCGCTAAATGTTGTCTTGCTCAGAAGGTCGAGAGCTTTTTGCGAATAGACGCGATTAAGGTATGAAGCATAGTACAAAGTGCGATAGACGTTTGCATACGTTTTTACCGTCACAAAGTCGAGCACATCTGCGTCTTGCGGGATTGTGAGGCCCAATTCCAAAAGTGTATTCGCATAGACATCTTGGTCGACATGCGTTAACAAAAGAGCGGTGGCATCGTTGTCGGATTCGACGATCATGTGCTCAATGAGGGCTTCTACCGTGTAGGTCTGTCCTACAACGAGCTTGCTCTGAGGAACAACATTCTGGCTGTTGCTATTAAGGATGTCGTTTTTTTCGTACGTAAGAGGAATGGAAAGGATAGAAGGGTCGACCTGCGCGATGGAAAAGTAGGTGATCATGAGCGGAACCTTAAAGAGCGACGCAGGCGCATACGTTTCAAACTCATCGACTGCTGCCCAGTGTAAAGTTTTTAAATCGCGAACCCAGATCGAAATGCGGTTGGCTTTACCTTGCCGCTTGTATTCCGGTGCGGCCGCCTGCAGCGTATTTTCCAGGTCGCTCAGACGGGCAGATGTGTTGAGAGATTCGTCGCAGTCAAGCAACTGGCTAGTAAGAGGATATTCAGCAAAGCACGCTTGATGAGAAGTAGTTCGAGTATGGAAATATATTATTGTCGCCACTATACCAATAAGTAACCACAGTACAGTCCACAGCATTCCATGTCCCCATCCCCGCACATTTTCTAACATGTGCTCCATGCTACCATAGCAGTATAGGAAATTAGTGAAGGATTTATTAACACTATGATACGAATAGGGATAAATGGTTTCGGGCGTATTGGGCGGGCACTTTTGCGCGCGTCATGGAACGATTCCGAAGTCGAGGTGGTCGCGATAAACGACCTCGGCGATATTGAGAACCTCGGATATCTTTTGCGGCACGATAGCGTATACCGAAATTTCCCGGCTGAAGTAAAAGTAGAGGGAGCAGATCTTGTTGTTGGAGGTAAGAAAATAAAATTCTTGCAAGAAAAGGATCCTGCAAAATTGCCGTGGAAAGATTTGCAGATAGACGTTGCTGTCGAATCGACCGGCGTCTTTGACAGTTTTGAAAAAGCAAGCGCACACATTACTGCCGGGGCTCGGCATGCGGTTATTTCCGCTCCTGTTAAAGACGACCTGCCTGCGCAGGCAGGCATGCCAAACTCTGCAACGGTCTTAGTGGGTGTGAACGAAGAAAAATTAAGCACATGTTCGGTTACCTCAAATGCATCTTGTACAACCAATGCAGCAAGTCCGCTAATTGCAATCCTTGATGAAACGCTTGGTATTGAAAAAGCGCTTCTTAATACCACACATGCATATACTGCAACTCAGTCGATGGTCGACAGTCCGGTTAAAGGAAGTGACTATCGCCGCGGCAGAGCGGGAGCTTCTAACATGTCGCCTTCAACAACGGGGGCAGCTATCGCGGTTACCAAGGCATACGAACAGCTTGCGGGGAAGTTCGACGGCATTGCCGTACGCGTGCCGGTTATTGCCGGTTCTCTTGCTGACATTACATTTGTTTCAAAACGCGACACTACGGTGGAAGAAGTAAATAAAATTCTGGAAGAAGCAAGCCAAGAAGTGCGGTGGCAAGGTATTTTTGCAGTAACCAAAGAACCGCTGGTCTCAAGCGATATTATTGGAAGTCAGTATGGTTCTATTGCAGATTTGGCACTTACAAAAGTCGTCGGCGGCAATTTAGTAAAAGTGCTTGCATGGTATGACAACGAAATGGGGTACGCCCACACGCTACTTCGGCACGTAAAAGCTGCAGGCAAACACTCCATATGAGTACTGCGTCTTCTCGAGTTTTCGCTAGAGTATGAAAATATATATAGCGTCCGATCATACGGGCTATGAACTAAAAGAAGCGCTCGTATCGTTTCTCTCTGAGCGCGGCTTTGCGATAGAAGATATGGGAGCAGGGCAGCACGAACCCGAAGACGACTACCCGGATTATTTAATGCCGCTTGGGGCAAAAGTCGCGGGCGAACGCGGCTCGTTTGGTATCGGCATTGGTGCCTCCGGCCAGGGTGAGGCGATGGCGGTAAATAGAATAAAAGGTGCGCGTGCAGCGGTGTATTACGGACCGACAGCGCATGATCAAACTGACGCCACTGGCAACAAGCTCGACATGCTTGCCTCAGTACGCGCACACAACAACGCTAACGTTTTGTGTCTTGCTGCACGGTTTATTTCCCAAGCAGAAGCAAAAAGGGCAGTGGAAACCTGGCTTGCAACGCCGTTTTCGGGTGAAGAGCGTCATGTTCGCCGCATTGCCAAACTCGATAACTGAGACAAACAATTTTTATAAATGTATGATCAAAGTAATCCCCGCCATTCTGCCGAGCTCGTATAAAGAATTGGAAGAAACATTGGCGCGTTTGCAAGGCATCGTATCGACCGTACAAATTGATGTTGTCGACGGGGTCTTTGCTCCCAACCGTACATGGCCGTACGGCAAAAACGACACCGAAGGCTTTGAAAAACTGGTGCGCGAAGACAACGGCATGCCACTGTGGCAAGATTTTGATTTTGAATTTGACCTTATGGTTACAGATGCCGCGCGGGAAGCGCCGCGCTTTCTTCAAGCGGGTGCGTCCCGCCTTGTAGTGCATGCAAAAAGCCAGCACGCCAAAGAAGCACTTCTAAATTTGCAAAACGTGCGCGGTGAAGGTCCGGGGCTCATATCGCTCGGCGTTGCACTGCGCTGCGATGATTCGCCGAACGCTTTATGGGAGTTTGAAGGCCTCTATGACTTCGTACAAGTAATGGGGGTAGAAAAGATCGGTTTTCAAGGACAGCAGTTTGATCCGCGCGTGCTAGAACTTATTTCGCAGCTGCGCGCGGCATACCCCACGCTTTCGCTTACGATCGACGGCGGTGTTCGGTTCGAAAATATACAAAAACTTGTGGATGCTGGCATTAACCGCCTTATTGCAGGCTCACTTATCCTCTCGCAGCCCGATGTAAAGGTTGCGATACGTGAGATAATTGCAACAGCCAACCATACCAAGGCGGGCGCGAGCAATGTTTGAAGAGAAAGTACAAGAAATAGAAATGCATGCGCGGGCAATACGCGAGACGATTATTGAAATGCTTGTCGCGGCAGGGAGCGGCCATACGGCCGGGCCTTTGGGTATGGCGGATATTTTTGCCGCTTTCTATTTCTATATTCTTAGCCACGATCCCAAAAACCCCACGTGGACTGAGCGCGACCGACTAATTCTTTCAAATGGTCATATTACTCCGGTACGTTATGCGGCGATGGCGCACGCGGGGTATTTTCCTGTAGAAGAGTGTCTAACCCTGCGTAAATTTGGCACTCGTTTGCAAGGGCACCCTGAGCGCGAAAAACTCCCGGGGGTTGAAACAACTTCAGGACCGCTTGGAAGCGGGCTCGGCCAGGCGGCTGGCTATGCCTATGGTGCACGTATGGATAAAAAGAAATTCCGCGTGTATTGCCTTATGAGCGACGGCGAACAGGATGCCGGCAATACCTGGGAAGCGGCAATGTTTGCAGGCAATAATAAACTTGCCAATCTCACGGCGGTCATAGACCGCAATAATATACAGATTAACGGCATGACCGAACACGTGATGCCGCTTGAGAATCTAAAAGGTAAGTACGAAGCGTTTAATTGGCATGTTATTGAAGTAGACGGTCACAACGTGCGGCAATTTGTCGATGCTATAGAAGAAGCACAAGCTATTTATGAGCGGCCCACAGTTATTATCGCGCACACCATTCCGGGCAAGGGGATAAAAGAAATAGAATTCGACTACCAATGGCACGGCAAACCGCCAACAAAAGAAGAAGCGAAGCGCTTCTTGCATGAACTGCGCACCTACAAGGGCAAGATTTCAAGCGAACACGAATAATGAAAAACTTGTTTTTCATAAATATAAATTGATGTATGTTTGATACTAAATTAAAACTCGCGCCAGATATTCTGCACACGCCTGCCCTGGCACCTACTCGCGATGGGTTTGGCAAAGGCTTGCTTGAATTAGGTGAGAGCAACCCAAATGTGGTGGCACTATGCGCCGACTTGGCTGAAAGTACCCGCATGCTTGCCTTTAAAGAAAAATATCCGGAGCGTTACATTGAGCTTGGTGTTGCTGAACAGAATTTAGCAACAATTGCCTCTGGCCTCGCTAACTACGGCAAAATTCCCTTCATTGCTTCGTACGCTGCCTTCAGCCCTGGCCGCAACAATGAGCAGATCCGCACCACCATTTCTTTAAATAATGTGCCTGTGAAAATTGTAGGCTCACACGCGGGCGTTTCTGTTGGCCCCGATGGTGCCACACATCAAGCGCTTGAAGACATTGCGCTTATGCGGGTACAGCCGAATATGACTGTCATTTCTCCTTGCGATGAACACGAGGCGCGCAAAGCAACACTTGCTGCCGCCGCACATAGGGGACCAGTATATTTGCGGCTTGCCCGGGAAAAAACTCCGGTCATGACTACCCTCCAGACGCCTTTTGAAATCGGCAAAGTAAATGTCGTATGGCATCCGTCCCGTGGGGGCGGAAAAAAACCCGAAGTCGCTATATTTGCGACAGGGCCGCTTTTATATAACGCACTTCTTGCGGCACACGAACTTGAAAATACTTTTGAAGTAACGGTGGTCAATGTACATACGATTAAGCCGCTCGATAAAGCAGCGATCGTGAAAGTGGCTAAAAGTGCCGGACGCGTCGTGACGGTGGAAGAACATCAGGTTGCAGGGGGCTTAGGGAGCGCTATTGCGGAGCTTTTGGCACGAGAGGCGCCCATGCCTATAGAGTTTGTTGGAGTAGAAGACCGTTTCGGCCAGTCAGGCACTCCCCTCGAGCTAATCAGTTACTATGGCATGGGGGTCCGGGGGATTGTGGAGAAAGCCCGCCTAGTCCGTAGGCGACGGGTATAATATAGAGTGATGATTGACCCTATCCGCGGAAGTGTCTGGAGATCCAATGTGCATTTTTTTGTTGGTACAATTTTTTTGGCCACCTGCGGGTTGTGGGCGGGGCTTGTAATGGTGCAAGCCGCATGGGGAATAAATCCCATTAGCCAAGCGTTCGCTTCGACGATCAATAGCGAATTGCAGCTGCCGGATTAAATTTTTTCTATTTGGAACGGCCCCGGGGGGTTTGAAAGATTTTTTTGAAGTTGTTCTAGCGTAAGCAGACCTTTTTGAGCGCCAATCTCCTGCAAAACTGCAGAGGCATTTGTTGCACCCCATTGAATCGCTTCGCCGAGGGTTTTTCCATGGGAAAGTGCGATAACAGTTGTTGAGGCAAACGCGTCGCCTGCGCCGGTAATTTCATATGGCGGCCGCGGGTCCGGGTAGCGTGGTGTATGAAGCATTTCCCCCTGCTCGTCTATCGCGTAAGCGCCGCGCGCGTCATCGGTGATAACTACTATTTTCGGTCCAATTTCTTTTATTTTTTGAAGTAAGTTCTTAATATCTGTATCACCAGGTAATTTCAGTATCCTCTGCGCCTCTTCTTTGTTGCAGAAAAATATATCCGTTCGTTTGTAGAGCTCCTCGAATTCGGAAAGGTGATCGTCCAGCCAATTCTGCTCCTGGCTCGATTGTATCTGATATGTGCCCGGCTGGAATGCAAACTTAGTGTCGGGCCACTTTTTAAGTTGTTCGTCCCACGCTTTATGATATGCGAGCGAATTCGCGCCCAGAGACGAAAGGTAGAGCCATCGGGGTGCTTCGGAAAGGGCAGGCACCTGATAATCGAATGTCTCGTGATTGATAAGAATTGTGCGGTTATCTTCGTACCAAAGTACAAAGTGATAGTTAGTGCGCTTGCCCGGCACCTTTTCAATAAGTGAGACATCAACGCCCTGATCGCGCAGTGCAGTGATGCATTTTTCCCCATTTTCGTTTAATCCGACATACGCTCGAACGGCTGATTTTAATCCTAGTTTCGCTGCTGCCACGGCGGCATTCAGCGCGTTGCCTACTCCCGAAACTTCGGTCGCGGATTCATAGGGGATCTTGTCACCCCAGCGCATGCATATTTCGCACTCCTCATTGTTAATCTTGCAATGGACTGAAGCATCTTTAAGCCGGATAAAGTTGTCGATAACCGGGTCGCCTATAGCTAGGAAATCTAGTGCCATGAAAGTAGTATACTGTATGAATGCAGACACTGCGGGAAGTTGTTGAAGAATATAAACAGGCGAATAAAGGAATCGGGCATTTTAATTTTTCCGATTCTAACCAGCTTGAGGCAATTGCTCGGGCAGTTAAAGAAACCGGCATTCCTGCAATAGCTGGACTCTCTGAAGGCGAACGGGGATTCTTTCCCCTTTCTCATGCTCGCGCAATTATCGACGTGCACCGTGCAAACGGCCTTCCACTTTTTTTAAACGCCGACCATACCTATAGCGTTGAAAAAGTTCAGCGTGCAATTTCAGCCGGGGTCGACTCTATTGTAGTTGACGGCGCGCAGCTCCCGTTTGAGGAAAATCTGCACATGCTTACGACGTGCGTTAAATATGCGCGCGCCTCTGGCCGCGATGTACTCATGGAAGGAGAACTGGGTTACATCGGCACCTCTTCAAAAGTAATGGATACTTTGCCGGAGGGTGCTGCAGCGACGCAAGAGATGATGACGAAGCCTGAAGATCTGAAGAAATTGGTTGAGGAGAGCGGTGCAGACCTCATTGCACCGGCAGTCGGCAATATCCACGGCATTGTAAAAAGCGGCCAGCCGAAGCTTTCAATAGATCGTATTAAAGAGCTTGCGAACGCCGCAGGGGTGCCGCTTGTTTTGCACGGTGGCTCAGGCTCACCAGATGAAGAATTTACGGCCGCCATTAAGGCGGGGATTGTGATAATACATATCAATACCGACTTACGCGTTTTGTACCGTGATGCGCTTAAAGAGTCTTTGAGCAATGGGGATGAAACAACGCCATACAAATTTCTCACCCCGGCAGTAGAAAAAATGGAAGCATATGTCGCCAGCAAAATGCGATTGTTCGCGGAAGTATAATTTAGCCGGTTGCTCTTGCGTTTTTCCAAAAAATTAGTTAGAGTGTTGTGACATGGAACTGACAGTAGAGAAGCGCGAAATAACCACAAAAGCAAAAGCCTTGCGAAACAAGGGCATTTTGCCCGCGGTCGTCTACGGCCGCTCTGAGGAGTCGACTCCGATTTCAGTTGATGCAAAACAGTTTGAAAAGGTATTCCATCAGGCAGGTGAGTCGACCGTCATTACGCTGAAAGGTCTCGGCAGTGACAAAGACGCGCTTATTCATGAGGTAGTTACCGACGCTGTTTCAGGCACCATCCTCCATGCCGATTTTTATGCTATTCAGAAAGGTCAGACCGTTACTGTTTCTATCCCCGTAGAGTTCGAAGGCGAGAGTCCTGCAGTTAAAGACCTTGGCGGCATTTTGGTTAAAGTTATGCACGAAATTGAGATCGAGTGCGAACCTAAAGACTTGCCACACGCGTTCCATGCTGATATTTCAAAACTTGTAACACTTGAAGATCAGATAAAAATCAGCGACCTTAAAATCCCCGCAAGCGCAAAACTCTCTGTTGATGCCGACGAAGTTGTCGCCATGATCGACGTTGCTAAAGAAGAACCGGTTGAGGAAGTTGCGGCAGATATCTCAGCAATTGAAATTTCCGAAGAGCGCGGCAAGAAAGAAGACGAAGCTGAAGGAGGCGACGCCGCAGCAGAAAAGAAAGAATAACAAAAAACCGGCAAGAGCCGGTTTTTTTTGTATTCCCATTCTAATACTCGAGTTCCATATATGGAACTCGTAGCGCTAATGATATTTTCGACTCTTCATGTATTTTGTTGTATTGTATTTTCTAGCGGCAATTCAATTCAAAGGCGAAACAAAATGGTCCAGTCACTGGTACGGGGACTCATTAGCCGGCGGGTTGAGGAACTTCCTGTGGGTGTGCGGTTCCATTGGGTCGATCGTTGGTATGTTTTGGCAAGAATTAACAAGAAACTTTGCGGCTATGAGCTTGAAGGTAATGAACCTGACGGCAAACCAACATCCAAAGGGTATCGGATACCATCCAGGACCGAGGTCGAGATTGAGGTTCGGCGCTAAGTCCGTTTCTCTCGATATGCAACTAGAATGAGCCTTCTGCTAAGTCGGGAGGCTCTTTTTTGTTATCTTTTTTATTTACCTATTCGTGCGAATAGGTAAATAAAAGTCTGTGAGGTATTCATTTTTTGTAATTCAAATCCCTCGGCGTCGTCTGCTATACTATAGAAAGCATATGAAAACAGGGCCGCTTCGAATTATCGTGCTTGTTCTGCTTGGTTTTGGATGCATAACCGGGGGATTTTCCATTTTTGCTACCACTCCCCAGGTGGAGGCCCAGGCGCTTTCTCCAGAAGAAAAAGCCAGGCTGCAGGCTGAATACGACAAACTCCAGATTGAAATTGCCCAGTGGCAGAAAGTGCTCGACGATACGAAAGTAAAAAAGAACACACTCCAGGGCGACGTCACCCTATTAAATGCCCAGATAAAAAAAGCGGAGAGTGAAATAAAACAGCGCAACAACACCATTACTACGCTCGCCAGCGAAATAAGCGAAAAACAAAAAAATATTGCCACGCTCGAAAAGCGTCTTGAAGAAGGTCATACCTCACTTGCACAGCTTCTTCGCGAGAAAGGTGAACTTGAAACGACGCCTCTGGCGATGCTAATGCTGACCTCACAAAATTTTTCTGATTTTTTCGCCTCGGCTGATGCGATAGATGTTATTAACCGCGACCTCCAGATCCATTTTGACGAACTGCGCGGCGTGCGTACACAAACTCAAGCAGAAAAGGAAGCGCTGAATAAAAAGCAAAATGCCGAACTTGATGCCAAGCATGAAGTTGAAGTAAAAAAAGGCGTCATCAAGCAAAGTGAGACGGAAAAAACACAGCTTCTTAACCTTACCAAAAAAGACGAAGCTGCTTACAGCCAAGTACTTGCCGACAGACAGGCAAAAGCTGCCGCGATCCGTGCAGCACTTTTTCCATTGCGTGATGCGGCAGCGATTCAGTTCGGAACCGCTCTTACATACGCACAGGCTGCACAAAAATCAACCGGTGTTGACCCCGCGCTCGTACTTGCGATTTTGACCCAAGAGTCGAACCTCGGCGTTAATGTGGGACAGTGTTACCTTACCAACGACGCGACCGGTGCCGGTAACGGCAAAAATACAGGAAGACCGTTTGTAAATGTGATGAGCCCAACGCGCGACGTCCCGCCATTTTTGGCGCTCTCGAACCAACTTGGGTTTGATCCACACCGCCAGGTAGTTTCTTGTCCTATTGCAAGCGCAGGAGGCTGGGGTGGCGCCATGGGCCCGGCACAATTTATTGCTTCTACATGGGCAAGCTATGCGACCCGCATTGCAGCAGCGCGTGGTGTTTCCGTTGCAAATCCATGGGACCCGCAAGACGCTATTATGGCGATGTCTTTGTATCTTGGCGATTTAGGTGCCGGCGGTGGCTATTCGGCCCAGCATACAGCGGCAGCCAAATATTATGCCGGTGGCGGATGGGCTACGGCTGGCCAGGCGTATGCGAATCAGGTAATGGCGAAAGTTGCGGATATCCAGAAGAATGTTGATTTTCTTAAAGATAATTAGCTAAACAAAGTATAAAAAAGCCCGAGATATTCGGGCCAAGACTTCTTTCCGGGGACTTATATTCCGTCCGTCGGACTTCGCAGCACCCCGAGAACGGGGCGCGGAATGTTGCTCGGATCGTGGGCAGTGTAGAGCGTCACTGTCTTTGTTCCCTCAATGAAAGAGAGCCTACCGTGCTCGTCTTTCGTAAGAGGGAATGCATCAAGGATGAAGTCTCCGAGCGAAAACAATCTCCAATCTTTTCCCTTTTCCGATCGCGCTCTCCACTTGCATTGGATTGTGACCTTTCCGTTAGAGGAAAACATTAACTCCTTTATTTCTCCTCGGTCGAGCGTATGCCCATAGGAGACCAACACCTGTCCGCCCCGATAGCGCTCAAAGCTCTTGAAGAGTTTTACCCAGGAATCGTCCATGTTACAGCCTTTCTATGAGCACGCGAAGGTGTGCATGCTTTGTGCCTACGACATATAAGCATTCTCGGGGAAAGGTTGCAATATCAAGAAAAGAATGCTATATTTTTTTACATGAAAACTGATACTCATCCAACCTATTTCCCCGAGGCAAAGGTTGTTTGCGCATGCGGAAACAAGATGACCATCGGCTCGACTAAAGAAAAGATCGAGGTGGAAATCTGCAGCAACTGCCATCCTTTTTATACTGGCAACGATAAGATCATGGATGCCGCAGGCCGTGTAGAGAAATTCAAAGCACGCAAGGCGCGCGCCACTACCAAGTCTAAATAGATGAACGGGGCGGACCTTTCCCGTTACAAAGAGAACCCGAAAACCGCATATTTATATGCGGAATATCAGCGTTTGGAGGAAGAAGAGAAAGAAATACAATCCATAGCGGCAGGCGAACTTGGTGAATTAGCCGAAGAGGATTTTGCGCGCATTGAAGGGCAAAAAAAAGCGATTCTGGAGCAAATGGAATCAATTCTTAAGAGCGAAGAACAGTAAGAAGAATTTCCTAACGAAATAGTACTTGAAGTACGCGCAGGGGTCGGCGGCGAAGAAGCAGCACTTTTTGCCGAAGAGCTCGCACACATGTACAGCGCATACGCAGTACAAAAAAACTGGAATGTACGCACGTTGGCGGAGGCTAAGTCGGATCTAGGAGGCTATAAAGAAGCGAGTCTTGAGATCCGCGGCAAGGACGTTTACAAACGTCTACGTTTTGAAACTGGCGTGCACCGCATACAGCGCGTGCCCGCTACGGAAAAGTCTGGTCGGATTCATACTTCAACGGCTTCTATCGCGATTTTGCCGATCCGCAAAAAGCACACATTTGAAATAAATCCCGCAGATATCGATATGGAATTCTCGCGTTCGGGCGGGGCAGGCGGACAGAACGTGAATAAAGTTGAAACGGCCGTGCGGCTTATCCACCGTCCGACTGGTCTGGATGCACGAGCAACGAGCGAACGCAGCCAGGCAGCTAACCGAGAGCGCGCTATGGGCGTACTTATGGCAAAACTTGAAGCGCTTGAGGAAGAAAAAGCAAATGCAAAATATGCCGCTGACAGAGCGGGCCAGATAGGAACCGCCGACCGTAGTGAAAAAATACGAACATATAACACCCTCCAAGACCGAGTAACCGATCATCGTATTAAGGAAAATTGGCACAATCTTCCATCTATTTTTGCGGGCAATATCGATCCTATTTTAGACTTGCTGGCACAAAACTCAGAAACTTCATCGTGACACTAAAGAATTTTCTTTTTTTCTTCTTTCTGGGCGAAATAATCCTCGCAGGAGCGTTTTTTGCTGCATATAATTCTGTTTCAAGATTCCAATTTTCTGCCTCTGCGCACGAAACGTATGCAGTGCCGATCCAAGTAGAAAAGCCCGTACGTGTACTATTTGCGGGTGATATCATGCTTGACCGGGATATTGCGCGAAATACCGCGCGGGTAGGGGTCGAATCGTTTGTGGCAGATGTTGCGCCGCTTTTTGCGAACAATGACATAAATGTAGCCAACCTCGAAGGTACGGTTACCGATTTTCCTTCTATAGCGCAAATCGACAATACAGTTTTGCGCTTCACTTTTACTCCAGCGCTTGCTGAGTCGGTCCTTACTTCACTTAAGCTTGATGCGGTTTCTCTTGCTAATAATCATGCGCTTGATTTCGGAGCCGCGGGCTACTCACAGACGCGCGACTTTTTAAGCGAGCGCGGCATCTTGTCGTTCGGCTCCCCTTCAAATAGCGAAAATCTTTCCGCGCAAAAGACTGTACGAGGTAACAACATATGTTTTGTCGGATACGAAGATTTTATAAATGCTGATCCAACGATTATTACGAATGAAATAACATCTATCCGCCCCTTTTGTTATCGCGTCGTTGTTTTTACGCACTGGGGAGTGGAATATCAGATACAGCCCACTGAGCATCAACGAATGCTTGCACATGCTTTTATAGATTCGGGCGCTGATCTTGTTATTGGGGCACATCCGCACGTAGTGCAGCCTAGGGAAATATATAATGGCAAGGCTATTTTTTACTCGCTTGGCAACTTCATATTTGATCAGTATTTTTCTTCACAGACCAAGCGGGGAATTGCCGTTGCAGTAGAATTTTACTCTTTTGAGACCCGCTTTACGCTTACCCCAGTTTCTATAGAGCGGGATGGAATTACGCGTATACCGGGTGAGCTGGAGTCCTTTAGCCTACCTCTTTAGAATTTGCAAAAAACCTCATCGCATGCTACTCTGGGCCCACTGTTCATGGAGAAAAACGCCATTATCGACAAGCTTTTTTCGGTGGGAGCCCACTTTGGCTACGCACCCTCTCGGCGGCATCCTTCCGCTAAGCCTTTTATATTTGGGGCTAAGGGTGGCAGCGAACTCTTTGACCTGACCCTTACTGCGCAATGCCTTGAAACTGCTCTGACCTTCGTAAAAACTCTTGCAGAAGGCCGCAAAACGCTGCTTTTTGTCGGAGGCAAGGCTGAAGCCCGAGGGGCGCTCGAGCGTGCTGCGCAACGCCTTAATCAGCCGTATGTTGCTTCCCGCTGGATAGGCGGCACACTCACAAACTTTTCTGAGATCCGCCGCCGCCTTAATCGTCTACAGGATATTACCTCGATGAATGAGACAGGCGAAATTGCGAAGTTTACTAAGCACGAACGCCTCCTTATTGAACGAGAAGCTGAAGGTCTTGAAGTGATGTTCGGTGGCCTTAAAGGTATGACAAAACTTCCGGAGGCATTGTTTGTTGTTGATCCTCGTCATGAAGACGGTGCGGTTGCAGAGGCTAAAAAATTGAAGATTCCCGTTATTGCACTTATGAACAGCGACTGCGACAAGGCGGGCATACAGTACCCAATTCCTGCAAACGATGCCTCGCTTGCCAGCATCCAGTTTATTCTCGATGAGGCTGCAAAGATGTTTGAAAGCAATCTCGGACCTGAAAAGGCACCCGACGCTCCGGCAGCAGAAGTCGCCGCTCAGAGCGGCACAAGTGTTCCCTTGCCGGCAAAATAATAAGTATGGCAGTTTCGGCGGAAGCAGTGAAAGCCCTGCGTGATAAGACTGGTATTTCAGTCATGGAGTGCAAGAAAGCGCTTGAAGAAGCTTCTGGTGATATGGATAAGGCGCTTGAGCTCCTTATGAAGCGCAGCGGAGAGATCATGCTGAAAAAGGCAGATCGCGAGCTTGGTGCAGGTGTGGTCGCATCGTATATTCACGCGGGCGGCCAGGTCGGTGCGCTTGTATTGCTTGCGTGCGAAACAGACTTCGTATCAAAGAATGAGGAATTTATAGCCCTTGCGCGCGATATTGCTATGCATACCGCGGCAATGCGTCCGGAAAGCCCTGAGGTGCTCCTTGAGCAGTCGTTTATCAAAGATCCTTCAAAAACCGTCAATGACCTTGTGTCAGGCGCGGTACAGAAATTCGGCGAGCGAGTGGAGATATCGAACGTAACGTTTTTCTCCGTTCGCGCATAAGGTATACCCTGGCACTAAAGCTTAGTGCTGGGTATACTAAAAAAGAGCATATGACGCTCTTCCTTTCCACAACGCTCGGCATCTCAATTGTGAGCCTTATATTCATTCTTACCCTGAAGCGCATTGAAATGCGTACGGGCCGAGTGCTTTTTCGAGGCTTGCGACCGCTGACAGGGCGCGTCTTGGGAGGAAGCGTCGCATTTGTGGAGTATGTCATTCCACACGCATTGCGAAGGGGAGCTGCAGGAGTTGTGCACCTCGTGCAAAATATAGTGCGTTTCACTATACTCCACGGAGCGCTCCTCTTTGAGCGGACGTTGGAAGTTCTACTTCATCGCGTACGAGAAAAGACGCGTCCACCTAAAGGCAACGGTGAAGCGTCGGAGTTTTTGCAGGAAGTGGCAGAGCATAAGCGCGCGCTGCTCCAGCAGCCTGAAAGCAAACGCACAATTTTTGACGATTAGGTAGCAATTGCAGAGTAGTTGTTGAATAACAGTTACTCTGATATTATGGGGAAGTGAATAAAGGAGAGAAAAAGATTATCAGTCTCTATACGTTCTCAAAATTATCTGAACAACAGATAGCGGAGAAATTGTTATTATCGCCAGCTCAAGTACGTCGGATCATAAGGAAGAACCATATTCCTAAGAGGAGTATAAGTGAGGCGATTCGCTATTTACACATAACGAAATATAAGAAAAAGCCCTTCGAAATAAAGAAATCTCTCACTCCGGCAGAAGAGAAGCTCAAGCTCGCGGCAGTTATGCTCTATTGGGGTGAGGGTACCAAGGGAGGAAATACTGTTGCGTTACATAATTCTCATCCCACCCTGATCGCAATATTCGTTCAGTTTCTTAGAGAAATTTGCGGCGTACATCCGAGTCGCTTACACGCTACACTTCATGCGTATCCCGACCATAATGCGGAATCTCTAAAGAGATATTGGTCGAAGATCACCCGTATCCCGCTTGCTCAGTTCCACCGGCCGTATATTCATCGGAATACCAAGGGTAGTTACAAAAAGAAGTCACAATATGGTACGGTAGCAATTGTATATTCGGATATGAAGCTGCTTGAGATTATCAATGCGTGGATAGCCGAATATAGCGCTACACTTATTAAGCGCCGCCCTAGCTCAGATGGTAGAGCAACTCACTTGTAATGAGTAGGTCCGGAGTTCGAGTCTCCGGGGCGGCTCCAAAATTAATATATGAGGATGAAAGAAACTAGCTTTCCTGAATTTCGATGGAGAGATCTGATACGCGCCTACTGGTTTATATTAGGTGACACTAAATGGAAATGGCTGGGCCTCGTCTCTTTTTTGCTACTTATAAGCTTATATACAGTAGTCCCGGCCTTTATTATCGGAAAGATTGTCGACTTTTTTACGATTTATAAGAGCGAAGATTCTTTGCGCTACTTTTACATTCTCACAAGTATTCTGGGTATTTCCTTTGTCATTGTCTCGTTTTTGAGACTTTCAACAAAAAATATCATAGGCAATCTCCAAAGTGAGGTGCTATATCAAACGCGGGTAAAAGGTTTTGAAAAACTTCTTGATTTTTCACTCGGGTGGCATTTAGAGGAAAGCGCAGGATCGAAATCTCAGAAGATACGCAATGGTGTTGAGGCATTCAAGACACTCAACCATCATGTGACCAATGAGATAATGCGATCCTTTACCGCCGTCATCGGTGTTATTGTGGTTTTTTCTTTTCTTCGACCACAATACATAATTTTCTTTCTTATATATATCCTGGGATTCGCTACACTTCTCGTCTTATTTTATAAACGGATACGCAAGGAGAACGACTTGTACTATTTATCAATGGAGAAAGCTGGCGGTTCTTATATAGAAGGATTAAGCAATATACTTACTATAAAGACACTGGGCGCGGACGCCGACTTCAAACGTCATATAGGTACAAAAGAACTTGTAACTAAAGAATACGAAATAAAGATTCGAAGGCTTTTTAATAATTTGTGGAAATGCTTCCAAGCTTTTAACGGCATATGTTACGGGATCTTTCTTCTCCTTGTAGGGCGCGACGTTATTGAACAAAACATTACAGCGGGTTCAATGGTAATTTTTTATGGTTATCTTCAAACCCTTGTAGGAAACGCGAGCGATATGATGGATACCTACGGTGTTGTGCTTGACTCAAAGTCAGGTATAGGAAGAATGATGCAGATCTTCTGGGCAAAGACCTCGATTGCAACGGGGGACAAACAACTTCCACAAGATTGGAAGGCCCTAGTAGTTGAGAATGCAACATTTTCATATCGTCAGCCCTCTGATAAAGAAGGTATACGAGATGTTAATCTAACGGTTCCTCGCTACGCAAAAATAGGAATAGTAGGAAAGACAGGCAGCGGAAAATCGACCTTCGCCAAAATCCTTGCAGGTCTGTATCCACTTTCCTCAGGCACCTACTCGGTGGGCGATATTTCGTTTTACGATCTTACGCACGAAGAGCAGACCAACAAAATTACCCTGGTTCTCCAGGAAACGGAGATTTTTAATTTGTCGTTGCGCGAGAACATTACCTTAATGCGGGAAGTATCCCCGGCCTTACTTCAAGAGGCCCTTACAATCTCTCAATTGGATGATGTTGTTGAAAAATTGCCACAAGGCATGGACACCGTGGTGGGAGAACGAGGGTACCATCTCTCCGGTGGAGAGCGTCAACGAGTGGGTATAGCGCGTGCAATATGTAAAAATTCACCCGTTCTTATACTTGATGAAGCGACCTCCTCTTTGGATAGCAAGACTGAGATTCTCATTCAAGATGCTCTTGAGACAAAATTGAAGGATAGAACGGTAATCAGTATCGCTCACCGTGTGTCCACGCTTCAAAAGACCGACAGTGTGTATGTATTTAATGCGGGTAAAATAGTAGAAAGTGGAACATTTGACGAACTTTCGACAAATAAGAACTCACATTTCTTTGATCTCTATAATACGCAGCAGCAGTCGTCTACCTCTGGCTCGTCGTTGTAGCTGAGGTGGTCGTAGCGAGACTTTTTAATTCGGGAATAAGTGTCTGCATTTCATCTACCGTCTTGAAACCGTAGATAGTGCGACGGGCATTGATAACAAAGGCCGGAAGCGGTTTATGTACTTCTCGTAAGGCAATAAGCGTCTGCAAGGCAGACAAATCGAGATTGTAGTCAAACGAATATACACGCAAGTCGGGGTAGGTTTGCCGCAAGTAGGTTAAGACTTCGCCCGCGCGGGTGCATTCGGCACAGTCACCAGTATTGGAGTAGAAGTATAAAATGGAAACCGGTTTAATCTCGCACTTATCCGACACCTTCTGCATAAGGAGATAATCTTTTATCTCAAGGATAGAGTATTGCTTTTTCAGCAACATAACCTCAGCGTTGTCGCTGCCAAGCCTGCTTTCGGTGTATGAAAGGCGTTCCGCTAGGGAATTTAGCTCATCGGATAAGACCGGCTGTTTGAGTATTACATCGCAGTCAAGCTGGCCCAAAAGTTCGAATTGCGTTTCGGAAGAGAGGAGATCGATAGAGATGCTGTCCTGAATAGCCCGAATGCTTTCGAT
>JACMMG010000046.1 GCA_014379165.1 Candidatus Parcubacteria bacterium | reverse complement strand
TTCCAACGGCAACGTCGGTATCGGCTCCTCAACCCCATGGGGCAGACTTTCCGCAGATACTACAAGCCTCGCCGCAGGCATTCCGTCATTCGTCGTTGGCTCCTCCACCCGCACCGATCTTATCGTGACTCAAGCAGGCAATGTCGGCATCGGGACCACGAGCCCGGCTGATCCGCTTCACGTATTCGTGAACGGTGGCTTGGGCACGCGCATGACAGTGGAAAATTCCGGAGCTGGCTTTGCCGGATATCGTCAGAAAAATTCATTAGCAGAATACTTTACCGGTATCCAAGATGATCGATGGATCGTATATGATAACCCTGGCACTGCTGAGCGTCTAACGGTTGCAAAGAATGGAAATGTGGGAGTTGGCTCATCTACGCCAAATAGCAGACTTTCAGTTATAGGCGCCGCAAACTCATACGGTACACTTTCGGTCTACGGTACCACAGGAAGCCTTACCGCGGATAATCTTTTTGCCACATATCAAGACAATACCTATGCTCCCTCCCAAGCAAATTTTGTTGTAAAGCGCGGCGGCACCGTGGGCATCGGTACCTCCAGCCCCTCAGGCGGCAAATTAGTAGTGCAAGGAGGAACCCTCTTTATACAAGGAGAGGCGGGATCAAACGGCGGCAATGCTGACTTTGCCCTCAGAACTGCAGACGGCAGCGGCTATTGGGACTTTGCCGCTAACCAAACTGCATCAGGACGCTTCTCTATATATGACGCAGTAAACAACAAGAATCCATTTATTATCGAACCCAATACTGCTGAAAATACCCTTTACCTTGATTCTACTGGCAATGTTGGAATCAGTTCTTCCACCCCGTATGCAAAACTTGCCGTATATTCAGCATCAGCGGGCAATGTAAAAGCGAATTCTAGCGGTGATGACCTAGTAGTAGAAAACAACGGGAACGGAGGAATTTCAATTTTGACCCCTGCAGCAAACGCAGGCTTTATTATGTTCGGAAGTCCAACAAGCAATACCGCGGGCTTGATCGGGTATAACCATGGGAGCGGTAGCGATTACATGGAGTTCCGCACAAATAGTGTCGAACGAGTTCGTATTGGTTCGACCGGTACCTTCCTCATAAACCCACCGACTTCGGGAATCGCATTAGACGTTGTGGGTGTATCAGGAATTCAAGCGGCGCAAATAGTCGGCAGCTTCAGCAGTGACGAGGTGTTGCGTGTAACTAACAACGCAAATAATGTGAGTGGCGCAGCCATACAAACACGCTCGGGGAGAGCAGACGCGACAGGAACAAATGTAGCATGGGACATTCGCGACCAGGACGGCTCCCAGCAAGGTACGGTAACTTTTTCGGGCGGCACCGTTACCTACGGCGCGTTTACCGCAAACCATGACACTTCGGTTCCCGCAGAATTTAACGAAACAGGATACTCCTACGGCACACTTGTGTGCAGCAACTCTGCAGGCTCTGCTAACCAAACTGACGAGTTGCGAAAGATCAACTATGACTCCAAAGAGTGCGAGGGGCCGTATGCTCCGAACGTGCTTGGTGCGTATGCGGGTAAATATGCAAAAGAGGCGAACTTGCATCAGATATATGTGCTCGGCGACGGTCATATCCGCGTCAATGGCCAGGGGGGCGATATTAAGGTTGGCGATGCCATAACGACTTCTTTCATTCCTGGGCTCGGTATGAAGGCAACTTCAACTGGCATGACGATGGGTGTTGCACAAACAGCCCATCACTTTACATCTTCTGATGAAGAATATCTTTTGCCAGTTCAATATGGTTTGGAAATGCGCATTGGAGAAAGCGAAAGCATGGCGCTTAGCGAAATAATAAAGTTCACCTCATCTAGCACAAGCACGATGCCTGCGGAAGGTTCATTCATAGACGGTTTTCTCACAACTATCTTTGCCCGTATGACAACCTGGCTTGCGGATACCGGCAATGGCATTGCGAACCTGTTTGCAGAAACAATTACCGCGACGGTCGTGAATGCCGAAACGCTTAACGCAAAGAAAGCAAATATTGATGAGCTGTGCGTCGGAAGTGTTTGTGTTACTGAAGAAGAGTTTTTGCAGATGATGCAAGGCGGGGGAGGCTCGAGTGGTGGGGAAGAGACGCCACCGGCAGACGAGCTGCCAGCAGATGAAGATCCTCCTGCAGATGAGGAGCCGCCTGTTGAGGAACCCCTAGTTGAAGAGCCGCAAGAAGGTTCGGCCCCAGATCCAACTCCTGGGAATGAGCCTGCACCGGAGCCCGAACCAGCGCCAGCACCGGAGCCTGCTCCCGCTGACTAGGCGTACATAGAATTAAACGCTCAAATGAAACAAACGAAAAAGTAAGTAAGTTGAACACATTTGAATCAGGCACAAGATAAAAAAATTATGATATATCATAATTTTTTTATCTTTGGTTGCTTTGGGTGTTTTGTTTTTTCCGCGTTCTTAGGTAACAATTTCTCACCCTTACGTCTTTTACCTTTTTATTTTTATGGGGAGCAGTAAAAAGTGTGCGGGGTATTTTTTCTTAAGCCGGTAAAGCATACTCGTCGCATAGAGTTTCTTATCTTCATATGTATCCTGCCGCCGTTTGAATTCCTTTTCCATTTCTTTAATAGCTTGCTCGTAGCCGGGGAGCTGGTCATCGAGCCAGCGTTTGACGCGTTGAATGGTATCTAAGCCTACACCAAGCTCGTGCGCTATAGCTTCATGCTGAGCATGGGCAAGGAGGCGTTGCGCAATTAGAATACGACGTCCGAGCATAATACGCTCGCTCTCGGTTAGGAGATCGCGCAAAAAGAGCTTCATTGCGCCGCGTCCACGAATAGTACCCGCGGCGGTATAGAGGCTGTCGAGCGTCTCGATGCGCTGCTTACTGCTTAAATTTTTTGCCCGAATTTTCATATTGGAAGATTATGATATATCATAATCTTTTGTTAGTTTCAAATTTAGAAATCCCACAAATCCTATGGGTCCAGAAATGAGCCACCCTCTATATATGCAACTCGGTGAGGGTGTTGACCGAGACGAGGATATTTGATATATATAGAGGCATTCCCGTCCGCCAGCTGGCGGAGCGGGTACTTTTTTAGAAGAGAAAAGAGGGATATAAATAGACAAAAGAAATGCTTACTATCAGACTACAACGCGTTGGCCGCAAGAACGACCCGTCTTTTCGCGTGGTTGTAACTGAAAGCAAAAACAAGCCGCAGACCGGCAAGTACCTCGAGATGGTTGGTTCTTATGACGCACGCACTGATCGGGTGGATATAAAGGCAGACCGCATCAAGCACTGGATATCGATGGGTGCCACAACTTCTGAGACCGTCCACAACATGCTTATAAATCAAAAGGTTATTGAAGGGAAGAAGATAAACGTGCTTCCACGTAAGTCACCTCCTAAGAAAGAAGAGGAACCGGCTGCTCCAGTAGCGGAGGCACCGGCAGCGGCTGAAGCTCCTATCGAAGAAGCAACACCTGCGCCGGTAGAAGAAACAGCACCTGAAGCCCCAGCAGAAGCTCCTGTGAGTAACGACGTTGCTCCCGAAGCGGAAGCAAAATAAGATAGAAAGAGACTAGTGGTAGTCTTTTAATAATAAATATACTGTCATGGCAGAAAAGGATCAGGAGTTTTTAGAATTCGTAGTAAAAGGTTTGGTAGAAAACCCGGACGCGGTCAAAATTAATCGCGCAGTAGATGAGATGGGCGTTCTTTTGACGCTCGATTTGCATCCTGACGACATGGGCAAGGTCATTGGACGAAGCGGCAACACCGCTAAGGCTATCCGCACACTTCTGCGCGTTGTAGGAATGAAGCACAATGCCCGCGTTAACCTTAAGATCAATGAGCCGCTTGGCGGCATGCGTAGTCCTGAAGCGGGCGGCGGGAGCGAAAATACTGGATGGGACGGTAGCCACGAGGCACCGGCAACTCCGGCAATGAAATCTGTCGACGAAGCGATGGACGATCTGAAACTCTAGCTTTAAACTGACAATCGTTAAAATCCGCGCTAAAGTTAAAGCGCGGATTTTACGTATGAGTAGTATTATTTCTGAACTTCTAGCCGAACTTTCAACATTTCCCGGGCGGGAAGAAGAGTTGCGTCTTGTTTATCGTTGGCACACTTGGAAACCTATGTTCTATCGTCCGCATCTTTTTTCGCACGGCAAAAAAGTAGCATTACTTATAGAGCATGTGTCACCAATTCTGAAAGATACATTGGGTTCGAATTTTGATATAAAGCGGGCGATTGCTCTGGCCTTGGTACACGATGACCCAGAAATTCTCACGGGTGACTATCAAGCAGGCGATAAGGCAAAAATGACACCGGCTCAACTTGCCGCAATCGATGCGCAAGAGCGAGAAGCGATTGCGAAGCTTGTTGAGCGGTTTCCTAAAACTTTTGCAGGTTTTGAGTATCAGGATTTACAGGATGATGTGCAGG
This sequence comes from Candidatus Parcubacteria bacterium, assembly GCA_014379165.1. Classification (GTDB taxonomy): domain Bacteria; phylum Patescibacteriota; class Minisyncoccia; order Phycocordibacterales; family SBAW01; genus GWA1-54-10. The sequence goes on along the minus strand of JACMMG010000046.1, from coordinate 4,695 downwards.
ATTTACGTACACAAGAGGCGCGGGTTGCAAAATTCATGGATGTCTTAGATGGCTTTGGCGAGGGAATTCATGAGCTCTACGCTGGCAATGCACGCTTTACCAGTTCGATGGTTAACGAGTTTGGCACTATACCGCTCTTTGATGATCTCAATATACGTCGACGTGCACAAATGCTGGAAAAATATCCTGAGATCGGTGCACTTAAGGATTCGCACGTATTTTTTGAAATTTCTCCCGCACTCGATTGGAAAAGTATATTACCAACATGTTCTGTGCATACTAAGGAATCCTTATCTAAGAGTGTTGGATATCCACAGTATGATGAGTGGAAAAAGGTGATTCTAAATTCTGGTGATAGCGAAGAAATAGAAAATCTGTATACTCAGCGGGAATTCGCATGAATTTTCACGTCGTAACTCTATTTCCCGAGGTAATTGAGGCGTATACCAATGCGTCGATTTTGGGGCGCGCAATAAAAGACAAAAAGCTGTCTGTTAAGACGTACCAACTGCGCGATTTTGCTGGCAATAAATGGGGCAAGGCTAAGTCGCCGGGCGACCGCCCGGCTGTAAAGCAGCTTAGGGTAGATGAGAGGCCCTACGGCGGCGGCCCCGGTATGGTCTTACGCGCCGAGCCAGTCATAAAAGCGGTAGAGAAAATCTTGTCAAAAGTTAATAAAAAAGGTCCAGCAAGGTCCGACCTTGCTGGAAGAAGGGCAAAAGTAATCATTACCTCTGCGGGCGGTAAACTTTTGACGAATGCGTATGCTAAGGCCTTGACCCGACACAAAGACATAATTATCGTGTGTGGCCGCTACGAGGGCATTGATGCCCGGGCAAAAAAAGTACTGAAAGCCGAAGAAATTTCGGTTGGACCGTATATCCTTACAGGCGGCGAGGTGCCTGCGCTTGCAATAATTGATGCCGCTGCACGCCAAATAAAAGGTGTGCTCGGCCGATTCGAGTCGCTCGAAGAGGGAAGGGTTGCCAGCCACGACGTATACACCCGCCCCGAGACCCTTATATATAAAGGAAAGAAAATCCGTGTACCCAAAGTGCTCCTTTCTGGCCATCACGCAAAAATAGACGCGCAGCGTTCCAAAACGCGTAGTAACCCTTCTTAAAACTTAAAGATGCATATAGGCATCTTTAAGTTACAGTAGGAGAGTTGACAAAAAATAAAGGATTTGTTATAATAGATACATCTCAGACTTCTTTGTGCTCTCCACGGAGCTCAATAGCTCTTGTGAGAATAGCACCGCGTATGCCGTATAAAAAACCTTTTTCCCGAAGCAACTCTCATTCGTCGAGCCGTTTTAATAACACCCGACGCCCTTTTGTGCGCCGAGGTAGTTCTAATCGCTCAGCTCCAAAGAGCGAGCATATGGACCCTTCGCGTTTTATAAACAAAGCAGTCATTACAGAAGAGGTGGAGCATTTTGTTCCTGAGCATGCCTTCACCGACTTTGCAGTCGATGATGTTGTTAAACAAAGCATCCTTTTAAAAGGCTACACCACACCAACCCCTATCCAAGACCGCGTCATTCCGCACATCCTTAAAGGCAATGATGTTGTCGGCATTGCACAAACCGGTACCGGCAAGACCGCGGCGTTTCTTATCCCGCTCATACATAAGGTACGTCATACCCCAGGTGCGCAAGTGTTAATTGTGGTGCCAACTCGTGAGCTTGCGCAGCAGATCCAGGTGGAAGTGCAGGGACTAACCAAAGGCATGCGTCTTTTTTCAGTTTGTTGCGTTGGAGGTGCCGGCATTGGTGCTCAAATTTCTTCCTTGCGCCATCCAAACCAATTTGTTATCGGCACCCCCGGACGCCTTAAAGACCTTATTGAGCGTGGCCATATAAAACTCAAAGATTTTCAAACAATCGTTCTTGATGAGGCGGACCGCATGCTCGACATGGGTTTTATTGCTGACATGCGTTTTCTTATGGCGGGCATGCCCAAGCCGCGTCACACGCTCTTTTTTTCCGCCACACTTTCACCTACTATCGAAGGGCTTATCCAAGAATTTCTACACGAACCAGTGCGTATTAAAGTAGCAACTCGCGAGACGGCTTCAGGAATTGATCAAGACGTTGTGCTCGTACCGCGCGGCATCGACAAGCTCGTTGTTCTGCACGACCTTCTTATTCAGCCCGGCTTCGACAAGGTGCTTATTTTCGGCCGCACCAAGCACGGGGTAGAAAAGCTTTCAAAAAAACTCATCGAAAAAGGCTTTAAGGCAGAGTCTATCCACGGCGACAAAACCCAGGGCAAACGCCAAAAGGCGCTCACACTTTTTAAGCAAGATCACGTTAACATCCTTGTTGCGACCGATGTTGCTGCGCGCGGACTCGACATTGCGGGCGTCTCGCACGTTATCAACTACGATCTTCCCGCAACACACGACGATTATGTGCATCGCATTGGCCGCACCGGCCGCGCTGGCAAAAAGGGAAAGGCCCTGACTTTCATTGAAGCGCGCTAATTGACATCGCAGTGGTTCGGAGTAATTTCAATGCAGCGTAGTACGCGCGTCTGGAATAGAAGAAGAATCGCGTTGGCTATTTTTGGCAATGGTCAGTCCGTTTGGCCCAAACAACGGATAAAGACTACACCTGTTGGATGGGGAGATGACATACTACTCTACCCTTCAAACCAAGGAATAGTCGAGGAACAGGGCGATCTTTCTGACGAAGTACAAGTGATGTTCAGTACTGAATTGGGTAATATCTCCTGTGTCGTCAAAGAAAGCCTGCTGAGCCCATATCGCGTCAATTTCTAATTCAACCGATTGGGGGGAGTAAGCTGCGGATTGTCCGCAGTTTTTTATTGCGCCGTGACAGAACAGAGACAGTATTGCACAATAAAAAGAGAGGGCGTATGGTACCCGAATCAATAAGGAGAAAAAGAGGATGAGACGCATGCTCTTAGCGTTGCTAGCGAGTTTTTCTTTGCCTGCACAGGCCGACTTGTACGTCGAGCATGGAAATCTCTCTTGCATGACTGTGGCGGCAGGGATCACTGAAGGAGGCGTTTCGGGCTGCATTTCCGATGAGGAAGGCAACACAACCTGCTCCTTTTGGTACAAAGAAGATGGAGTCGAGCACAACTACCTCGTCAATGGAATCCTTAGTCCTGTGCAACCTCTCACGGTCTTTCCACTGTTTGGAAAACAGGTAGTGGAATTCGATTTCGAGAAGTTCCAATGTTTCTTCCGTTTACCCCCGAATTTCCGCATTATAGATTGTGTGAGAGGGACTCAGGGCAACATTCACAAGGCCCAGTGTCGTGTATTCGAGAAGTTGCCAAAAGACGGAAATATTATGCTCGATACCGTCACTATTGATGTTCGTCCCGCCGAGGGATACTGATTCTTTCTCTATATTCGGATACGCAGGCTGCGGCAAATGCTGCGGCTTTTTATTGACAGGAAATCTGTCGCAGGATTTTTTAATGGAACCACTCAACTGCGTTGAGAAATATTCGCAGCTGCGATAAGCTAAAAAGCGCTTTGCTATGTTAAAAAACATTGACGCACGCTGGTTAGCGCTTATTGTCTTGTGCCTTGGAGACCTCATGATCGTTTTAGACATGACGGTTGTTAATGTCGCGCTCCCTTCTATCCGCACTGACCTTGGCTTTAGCGAGACGTCTCTTGTGTGGGTTATTAACGCGTACATGCTCGCATTCAGTGGCTTTCTTTTGCTTGGCGGGCGACTCGGCGATCTATTTGGCAACCGCAATATGTTCCTTGTCGGAATTGGACTTTTTACTGCCGCATCATTCGTATGCGGAATTGCCACCTCGCAGGCAGTACTTATTGTTGCGCGCGCTGCACAAGGTCTTGGAGGGGCGATCTTTTCGGCAGTAGCGCTTGCCCTTCTTATAAATTTATTTACTGAAAGTGGGGAGCGTGCCAAAGCAATGGGAATCTTTGGCTTTGTATCAGCAGGAGGAGGTGCTATTGGTGTGTTGGTAGGCGGCGTCTTAACTGGTGCGTTCGACTGGCATTGGATATTTCTTATAAATATTCCGGTTGGCATTGCAGTCTTTTTGTTGTGCATGTATTTATTGCCTGCAACGCGGGGAATAGGTGCAGGAAATCTTGATTTTGCAGGGGCAGTAACAGTGACTACTTCTCTTATTCTTGCGGTATATGCGATAGTTAATGGCAACACCACCGGATGGACATCACTTGAAACCCTCGGCTTGCTTGGGCTTTCAGCGTTCCTGCTTACACTTTTTGTCTATATTGAATCCCGTGCTCACTCGCCACTTATACCTCTTAGCATTTTTAAATTAGGAAATGTTGTCGTAATAAGCATCATTGGTATTTTATGGTCTGTTGCGATGTTTGCCTGGTTTTTTCTTTCGGCACTTTACCTTCAGCTGGTACTTGAATATACGCCGATGGAAGTTGGACTGGCATTCTTGCCTTCCAATATTATTATGGCGGTTTTCTCTATCTGGTTGTCTGCAAAGATTGTCATACGTTTTGGTCTGAAAATACCTATCATAGTTGGGATGGGGCTCATCGGGCTCGGCCTCCTTTTATTTGCCTTTGCACCGGTTGATGCAAACTTCTACCTCCATATTTTGCCTGGGATGATCTTGCTTGGGCTGGGGGCGGGCGTTGCATTCAACCCGGTATTATTGGCCGGCATGAGCGGCATCCCAGAAGAAGAGTCTGGCC
>JACMMG010000045.1 GCA_014379165.1 Candidatus Parcubacteria bacterium | reverse complement strand
GGTTCGAGTCCTCTCCCGGGCACCCAAACAAAAATCATCGGCCATGTGTCGGTGATTTTTGATTGCGCTAGAGGATTCTCACATGTCAGGGGGTCGGGGAGTGACTAGCTCCCCGTGGCGGAACATACAAACCGAGGGGTGAGCTGCGACTACTGGAAGCAGCGCAAGACCTTTTGAGAGACTTTCGAAGAAAGTATCCAAAAGGTGTACTGAACCTGTAAGGTTTGTAAGGGCGGCTTTGCGCCCAGGAGTGAGATTCCTCTTCCTAAAACCCCTTATTTTTATACTTGACAAAATGTACATTTGGGTGTATAATTAAGAGTGAATGCTGTTTGATTTAGGCGCACAAGCGTCAACCGTTTCCGCCGGTTTCAGCGGATTGGAGGGAATAAGGTGAAATACTATCCGACTGCCTGGCACCCAAATGATGCTGGCGACGAGGCGCAGCTCACCGCCGACCTCCGGATGCGCTACCCGCGCATCTTCAAGCGTCTCTATAACTCCCTCGAGGAGGCGGAGGAGGCGACACGCTTCCTCTGGGAAGGAGGCGTCGCGCTATCCTTTCCCTACTGGCGCGGGGGTATTGAGGGACGGAGCGGGCGCCCCAAATGGATGCCCCGTTTCATATATCTCCGAGAACGGATATGGTGGTGGTACCACGTCACGCGCTGGGATGTTAGACAGTGGCTCAAGGGAGAGCCCGCCTGACATATGTTCGTCCTGCGGCCTAGGAACCCCCAATCGGAAATAGAGCGCCGAAAAGATCTCAAGGGGCCGTTGCGCAAGCAGCGGCCCTAATACTTTTATATAAAACTCCTGTGCACAACTATTTTGCATAAAAATAATCCATGCGATACTTGGAGTAAGGGCTTGTCTAGCTTGCACCGATTTTTGCGGTAGCAGCAACCAAATGAGCGGAGGTTAACCTCCCACGCTTTTGCGCGTTTGCGTTCGACATGCACCTTGATGTTCTTTCGTCGCGGCACACGTTGTGCACGACATTACTAGTAGTGAGTGACCTTTGGTGGTTGCTCAAAAGGCGACCACGTACGAGACGGGTCGCCTTTCTCTTTGTATTTTATGCTATTCTCATTTTTATGAAGCTTTTTATCGCCCCGACAATTATTTCACTTGTTGCGCTCGGTGCCGTCTTTGTTTGGGGCGGATGGGCGGCGTTCCTTCTTGCAGGCCTACTCTCCATACTTGAGGTAACGCTCTCGTTTGACAACGCCGTTGTTAACGCAAAAGTTCTCGCACAAATGAGCGAGAAATGGCAGCGGCGGTTCCTCACATGGGGTATTCTTCTGGCGGTATTCGGTACACGGCTCATACTTCCTGCACTTATCGTAAGTATTGCGGCGGTTGTTTCGCCTATCACTGCGGCCATTCTTGCATTTGAAAACCCTGAGGAATACAGCAGACTCCTTTCGGAAGCCACGCCGCTTATTAGTGCCTTCGGCGGCGCATTCCTGCTTATGGTGTCGCTGAAGTATTTCTTCGATGTAGGCAAAAAAGTGCACTGGCTTTCAATAGTGGAGACTCGTCTTGCGCGGTGGGGGAGAATAGAAGCCATAGAGCTTGCGCTCGCCCTGTCCACGATTCTCTGGCTTTCGTATGTTGCTCATGCACCACAAGGGCCGGTCTTGGCGGCAGGATGTATCGGTATACTCCTTTTCATCGTCATTCAGGGGATTGCTAACTCGCTTCACATGGAGCACACCGCGGCAACTGTTACAAAAACGGGCGCAGTACTCTTTGTGTATCTCAACATTCTTGATGCAGCTTTTTCGCTCGACGGTGTTGTCGGCGCATTTGCTCTTACGACCGTCATACCAATTATTTTTGTCGGCTTAGGCATCGGCGCGTTCTTTGTTCGTACCATTACCGTGTATTTGGTGCGCAAAAAGACTCTCGAGACCTTACTGTATCTTGAGCACGGTGCACACTGGGCTATATTCGGCCTTGCGCTCTCCATGCTCGCCGGGCTTGTCATTCATATTCCGGAAGCGGTTATTGGTCTCATCGGGCTTGTCTTCGTAACGCTCGCATATATCTCCTCACGCAGAGCATTGCGAAGTAGCACTATCTAGACGCGGTTTAAGACAGGATTCTGAGTTTCAGAACCCGTTGTAAAGCCTGTTCATGGTAAAATGAGGGCTATGGTTAAGCGACGTTGCGGCGAATGTTCAAAAGTGTTTTATGCCAAACCTTCTCACGTCGCGTATGGTTTCGCCAAGTACTGTTCTCGAAAGTGCTCGCAGCTTTCCCTGAAAAAAGGGAAGGAAGTGCTTTGTTTCCAGTGCGGTAAGAAAGTGTACCGAGCGCCACGAATGATGGAACGCTCGAAGAGCGGTAATTACTTTTGCACCAAAAGCTGCCAGACGCTCTGGAGGAATCAGCTATATGTTGGTGACAAGCACGCTAATTACAAAGACGGGAAAGCTTCGTATCGCACGGTATTGAGCCGTCAAGGAGTGAAAAAAATCTGTACATTATGCAAGACGAAAGATTTTCGCGTCATTGCAGTTCATCACATCGATAAAAACAGAAAAAATAATTCTGTTGAAAATCTTGTGTATCTTTGCCATAATTGCCACCATCTTGTCCACCGCTACCCTCAAGAGCGGGATAAGCTCATGGTGCCTATAGTGTAATGGTTAACACTGCTCCCTGTGGAGGAGTCAATTCCGGTTCAAATCCGGATAGGCACCCAAGAATAAGAAGCGAAGTGACTATATTCTTGGAGTGTGCCGGGAGCCTTGCCGCAAGGTGCGACGGTGCACCCAAAATAATAAAAGTCTTAGTGTTACAATTGCAGTATTCGTATTTTCTATGCCTGAAAAACCAAAAGAACGGATGCAGGATTTTGCCCTCGCAATAACGCGGTGGGTCGGTTCGCTGCAGTCCATCGTCGTCCATACATTTATTTTCTTGGGCAGTTTTTTTGCGGTCTTGGTAGGAGCAGTCGAATTTGATAAGATGCTCCTTGTCCTTACGACCCTGGTGTCGCTTGAGGCGATTTATCTCGCGATATTCATCCAGATGAGCCTCAACATCACCCGCGAGAGTCTGGCGGTGGTGGAAGAAAATATCGACGAAATCCAAGAGGATGTCGATGAGATCCAGCAGGACGTTGATGAGATACAGCAAGACGTGGACGAGATCCAGGAAGATGTCGATGAAATACAAGAAGATATAGAAGAAGAACATGATAAGCCCCAAACCAATGTTTAAAGCAACCCGCGGTTTTTTTGCCGAATTCAGAAGCTTTGCTATCAAAGGCAATGCTTTTGAGCTTGCCATTGCCGTTGTCATTGGCAACGCTTTTACACTAATAGTTAATTCACTCGTGGGAGATATTATCACTCCGCTTCTGGGGCTCATGACCGGCAATGTCGATTTTAAAAGCCTCTCGTTTGCCGCACGGCCGGATATCATCATAAAATACGGCGCGTTTATCCAGGCCGTTTTTAATTTTCTTCTTGTTTCACTTTCGATATTTGTGGTGTTTAAAATTCTTTCAGGAGCGCGCAAAAAATTATTTAGGGAAGGGGAAAAATCGGTCCCTGCGCATGAAAAATCTTCAGAAGAGCGTCTTCTTGAGGAAATTCGCGATTTGCTGAAAGAGGAAAAATCAGGTAGCGTTTAACTCATGTCTGAAGAAACAAAACCGAAGAAACAATTCGCACTTAGTCCTTCTATCTCTATCCTTATCGCCGGCGTACTTATCGCAGGTGCAATTATCTTTGTAAACCAGCATCCTGCAACACCTGTTGTTGCAGACAATGAAAATCTCCCCACCAATGTGGACGTTCCTGCGCCTTCGGCTGACGATCACATTATCGGTTCGCCTACAGCATCTATCGTGCTCGTCGAATATTCTGACTTTCAGTGCTACTACTGCGGTCAAGCACATCCGACATTTAAACGTCTTGTTGAGGAAGGGAAAGGGAATGTTGCTTGGGTAATGCGTAACTTGCCCCTAACAAGTATTCATCCACAGGCAAAACCTTCAGCGCTCGCAGCAGAGTGCATTGCCGAACAACTTGGCAATGACGGATTCTGGAAGTTTGCGGACAAAGTTTTTGCTAATCAAGACAAGATGACCCCCGCATACTATGCGCAAATCGCCAGCGAACTAGGGGCAGACCCAACACAGTACGCTTCGTGCGTATCGAGCGAAAAATATTGGACTAAGATACAAGCAGAGGCTGCGGAGGCACAGGCAAACGGAGCCTCTGGAACGCCCTTTACGGTTCTTGTTGGCAACGGCCTGCAAGTGCCTATTTCAGGCGCGCTCCCATACGAGCAGTTCGTGGCTGTAATTAAAGCGATCAATGATCGTCAGTAATAGCGAAGAATAATTAATAGTTTTCTCACTTTTATATATGAATCCTTCTTTGTTCGACGGTGCGCCAGGTGCTCGTTTAAAATGGGCGGTATTGTTTGTTATCGTGCTTCTTGGCCTCTTTTTACTGGTGCAGACTGTGGCAGGCTTTCAAAACCTGCGCTATATCGGTTCGGGCGTAGCACCGACTAATACCATTAACGTCAGCGGTTATGGTGAGTCCTTTGCAGTGCCGGATATTGCCACGTTCTCATTTAGCGTCGTTTCGGAAAAGTCGACGGTTGCAGCAGCACAGGCTGACGCAACGGCAAAAATAAACGCCGTGACCCAATACCTTAAAGATGCGGGGATTGAAGAAAAAGATATTAAGACAAGCAACTACTCGGTTAATCCTCAGTACGATTACATAACGCAAGTATGCGTTTCAGGTATGCCGTGCCGCCAAGGAGAGCAAAAATTGCGCGGCTATGAAGTGCGCCAGACTACAACGGTTAAAGTACGCGACACTGAAAAAGCGGGCGATCTTCTCGCTGGTGTGGGCAGTAAGGGTGCCACAGAAGTTAGTGGCCTTGATTTTACGTTTGATGACCCGGATGCGGTACAAGCAGCTGCGCGTGATGAAGCTATTGCTGACGCAAAACAAAAAGCGGAAACGCTTGCGAAGTCTCTCGGCGTACAGTTGGTTCGGGTTGTTTCTTTCAACGAAAGCGGCGGGTACCCGGGCCCGATACCGTACTATGCTAAAGATGCAGCATTTGGCATGGGGGCTGAGAATCAGACACTCGCTTCCGCTCCTGAAATATCGGTAGGACAAAACCAAGTAAGTTCAAACGTCTCGGTAACCTACGAAATTCGCTAGCATTTTGCGTCACTTGACGTCAAGATTAGATAGGGTACTATAAGGAAAAGCCCCGGGAGGGGTTTTTTCTTAGGAAAAGTAAGGTAAAAAATTATGTGGCAATACTTTAAAGATGTCCGTTCCGAACTGCGTCATGTGTCATGGCCAACACGCGCGCAGGTAATTACCTATACGATCGTTGTCATTGCCGTGTCGCTTGTGACTGCTTTTTACCTCGGGCTTCTCGACTACATCTTTTCCGCGATAATCCGCCGCATTATCTAACTTTCAAAATAGTAATTACTATGGCAAAGCAAGACACAAGTGTAGGACGCGCGTGGTATGCGATACACACATATGCAGGGTATGAAAATGCAGTTGCGCGAAATTTGCGCCAGCGCATTGAAAGCTTGGGCCTTACCGACAAGATTTTTAATGTTGTTGTGCCAACCGAGCGCACTGTCAAAATAAAAGGCGGCCGACGCGTCGAGGAAGAAGAAAAAGTATTTCCGGGCTATGTGCTCGTTGATATGATCGTCGACGACCAGTCGTGGTATGTCGTGCGCAACACGCCGCGCGTGACGGGGTTCGTTGGAAGCGGTGTTAATCCGGTGCCCCTTCAGCAAAAAGAAGTTGACGAACTTTTGGGGCGAATGCAGGCCGCAGAAGGCTCTGTGAAGCATTCTATCGATCTCTCTGTTGGCGACTCAGTAGTTATTGTCGACGGGCCATTTAAAGAGCTCGACGGTAAAGTGGGCGAGGTAGATGAAGCACGAGGTAAGGTTAAAGTACTGGTTGCGATGTTTGGTCGCGAAACGCCAGTCGAACTGGATTTTTTACAAGTGAAGCGTATTTAGCGTAGCTTGTAAAAAATAAATACAAAAAGATTACAAGTCAAAAGAATTTAAGGAACAAAGCGACTATAAATTCTCGGATGCCGCGGGCTGGCGGCGAAAGCGAATATAAGTTAACATGGCGGAGCAAAAGTCTTTGAGACGGCGGTAAGACTTGGCCTAGCGGCCTGGAGCGCCGCCGGCGAGAGGAGCTTTTGCGGAGCATATATGGCAAAAAAGATAGTCAAAAAAATAAAAATCATTGCTCAGGGTGGCGCGGCGGTCCTTACTCCTGCCATGGGGCAAGTCTTGGGCCCTGCTGGCATTAACATCGGTGAATTCGTCAAGAAGTTCAACGAGGCAAGTAAAGAGATGCGCGGGGACATGGTCCCGGCGGAGATTTCCGTTTACGAAGACCGTTCATACGACTTTATCCTTAAAACTCCGCCAGTCTCCAGCCTCATTCTTAAGGCGCTCGGCAAGGAAAAGGGAAGCGGCAAACCTAACACTGCCAAGGTTGGTACACTCACCAAAGCACAGGTAAAAGAGATTGCAGAAAAGAAAATGCCTGACCTGAATGCAAACAATATAGAAGAGGCGATGAAAACTGTCGCTGGCTCCGCTCGGAGCATGGGGGTAGACGTGAAATAGCGTGAAAATCAAAAAAGAGCGCGGGCCTTTCCTTGGCCCTTTGCTTAAAAAACTCGCCCCCAAAGTGGGAGCTCGCGTATATGTGGAGCCTATATGGGGATATGCCGGGCAGATCATATTTAAAAACGGCCGTACACGATATTTTCGCTACAACAGCCTCGACCTCAATCTTTTGGGTGCTACTGAAATTTCAAAAGACAAAGATTATGCCAATTTTTTTATGGGTCGCCTTGGCTACCCAACTGTGCCGGGGAGTAAAGCATTTTTTTCAGATGCGTGGTGCCAGGTTATTCATTCGCGTCGCGATATCCATGCTGCGTATGCGCACGCAAAAAAACTTGGCTTTCCCGTTATAGTAAAGCCCAATAGCGGAAGTAAGGGGGTCGGTGTTGCAAAAGTTTTTAATAAAAAAGAGTTCTATAAGGCACTCCGGAGCATTTTTACAATAGACAGAATCGCATTAGTGCAAAAACCGCTTACCGGAAAAGATTATAGGCTTGTGGTACTTGATAGCCAAGTTATTTCTGCCTATGAGCGTACACCACTTATGGTTAGTGGCAACGGGCGATCGAACATACGGCAGCTCTTAGTAAAAAAGCAAAAGGAATTTAAAAAAAACGGACGCGATACGGAAATTAATTTCAGTGATTCGCGCATTCTCTCTAAATTGAAACAGCAGAGACTTTCTTTTGTCACAGTCTTGCCCAAGAATACGCGAGTCTACCTTCTTGATAACGCAAACCTTTCAAGCGGCGGAGACTCGGTAGACGTAACGCACGCTGTTCATCCGGAGTTTAAAAAGATCGCGACGCGTCTCACCAAAGACATGGGCCTGCGGTTGTGCGGTGTAGATCTAATAGTTGAGGGCGACATTATACAAAAGCCAAAAAAATATTGGGTGCTTGAGACAAATGCCGCACCGGGGCTTGACCATTATGTTACGAGTGGAAAAAAGCAACAAAAAATAGTTGAAAGTCTCTATCTGCAGGTGCTTAAAAGCATGGCAAAGTAATCACAGCTTATTTTTCTATATCAACCCAGCGGTATTGGAGCCCATTGTGCTCGTGTTCTTCATCGGCAATTACTTTAGTAAATAGATGTTCGTACGGGGGAAAGTAGGCATCACCCGGTTTTTCATCATCAATAAGCGTCAGATACAAGCGGTCGGTGTAGGGAAGCGACTGCTCATAGATTTGAGCGCCGCCACCAATGAAAATTTCTTCCTTCTCTATTTCTTTAGCTTTTTCTATGGCTTCTTCAATAGAGTGGGTGACTATTGCGCCTTCTGGTCTATAGTTTTCGTCCCTCGTTATGACGATATTGGTGCGGCCCGGAAGCGGTTTGCCAAGGGAAGCGAGAATAGACTCAAATGTTTTGCGCCCCATGATAACAGGGTGCCCCATAGTGAGATTTTTAAATCGCTTTAGATCCTCTGGTATAGGCCACATGAGCCTGTCAGAGCGGCCGATAACCATGTTCTTTCCTATAGAAACAATGGCACTGACTCGAGGTTTTTGCATGTAGGGAATATAACACGCTCGGCTATCCACTTATTATCCACTTTTGCTCTCGGCAAGGCACGGTACGATGAGTCCATGCAGACATACGAAGTGGAAATCAAAACACTCCTGGGAAGTGAGGAAAAAGCTGATGCGTTGCGTAAAAAAATGGAAGAGTTAGATCCAGCGATCAAGCTCATATCGCGTAATAAACAGCTAAATCATTACTTTACCGGCGGTACGATGGACGCTCTGGTAAAAAAAGTAGAAGGACATATTTCGTGGGATGCATTGAAAAAGCTCTCCGACCTTATTATTCGTGTCACTGAAATTTCCGTCCGTACGCGCAATAAAGACGGCGTGGTGTATCTGGTAGTAAAAGCATCGGTGGGAGATGATACGAGTGCCAACGGTGTGACGCGTATAGAGTTTGAGGAACAAGTAAATTTGACGCTTGAACAAATTGACAGGGTCGTTTTGAGCGCTGGCTTCCGATATCAGGCAAAGTGGTCTCGGGAAAGGGAAGAGTACGCTTTTAAAGGAGCTAATGTCTCTTTGGACAAGAATGCGGGTTACGGATGGCTTGCTGAGTTTGAAAAGATAGTCTCGAGTAGCCAAGAACTCGACTCAGCACGAGAAGAAATGGCAAAATTGATGCAAGAGTGCGAAGTTGCGGAACTTCCGCAAGAACGGCTTGAGCGGATGTTTAAGTTTTATAACGCGCATTGGGACGAATATTACGGGACAAACAAAATATTTACTGTTGAATAACCAGAAATAATACATTGTATGTTTTTATCTGACACTGACATTTTAAAAGAAATCAAAGAAAAGAGAATAACCCTTAAGCCCTTTGATGAATCTCGTTTGCAGCCAGCAAGTTACGATATTTTGTTGGGAAATAGTTTTATTATTAATGAAGAAAACGTAACTCCTTTTGTCGATCCTGCTAGAAAAATATATGCCAAGACAAGAGAAGTAAAAGTTAAAGATGGAAAGGAGTTTATCTTACATCCAGGAGTTTCAGTTTTAGGAATTTCCAAGGAATATTTTGGTTCTAATGATTACTTAATTCAAGTTGGAGGCAAGTCTTCTTTGGCGCGAGTGGGTCTGATGATTCACAATACCGCTGGATTAATTAATCCAGGACATTTCCTGCATATTACGTTTGAATTATGTAACTTAAATAATGTTCCGATTATCCTAAGACCGGGAATGGAAATTGCACAACTAACATTTTCTAAGCTCTCTTCTCCAGCACGACAAGATTACAAAGAAATTGGCCGATTTGCTGAAAATAATTGGGCAAATAATTTTTCAGAAAAGAAATCTTCAATAAAAATGAAGCAAATGGCTCGCAAGGTAAAATCTAAAAAATAAACATGTATACGCATCCCGAACAGCAGTATCTCGATCTTTTGCGTAAGACTCTTGAAGAAGGGGAAGAGCAAGTCGATAAAGGAACGGGGGTTAAAACATACAGTGTCTTTGGGGCGCAGATACGCTTTGACCTCTCGCAAGGCTTTCCGATGCTCACAACTAAAAAGGTGTACTGGCAGGGGGTCTTACACGAGCTCTACTGGTTTCTCTCTGGACAGAGCAATATTAAATACCTAGTAGATCAAGGCGTACATATTTGGGATGATTATCCGTACAAAATTTATAAAGAAAAATTCGGCGAGGATCTTTCCAAAGATGATTTTATTGAAAAAATTAAGACCGATACGGAATTTGCCAAATTGCACGGCGAACTTCCGCACATTTATGGCGAGATGTGGCGCCGGTGGCCAGCCCAAGATGGTCGCACGGTAGACCAGCTCTCCTGGGTAGTAGATGAACTGCGTAAAGACCCTGATGCGCATAACACGCTCGTTACCTCATGGGACCCGCAGTATATGTACTCGATGGCAAGGCCGGGAGAAGGGGCGCGGTTTCCGATTTGCCACAATATGTACCAAGTGAATATTAAGAATGGAAAAGTGTGTTTGCAGTTGTATCAGCGAAGTGCGGATATTTTCCTTGGCGTGCCGTTTAATATTGCAAGTTATGCGCTTCTCACCCATGTACTTGCAAAGGTGCTTGGACGCGAAGCGGGGGAGTTTGTACATACCTTTGGCGATTTTCATATGTACGAGAATCATCGCGAACAAATTAAAGAACAACTATCGCGCGAACCTAAGCCATTCCCAACACTTCGTATTGAAGGCAATGTGCCGACGCTCGACTCGTTTACACCCCAACAAGTAAAGCTTGAAGGCTACGACCCTCATCCCTCAATTAAAGCCGAACTTACAGTATCGGGAGGTTACAACAAAAAAATGCACGGATGAAAGGAAAATATATCGTCATCGAGGGGGGAGAGGGAGCCGGAAAGGACACGCAGATTGAAAACTTGCGAAGAGAATTCGGCGAGGAAAATTTTGTCTTTACGCGCGAGCCAGGCGGCACACGCATCGGCAAAGTATTACGCAACATGCTTTTGCATGAAAGTGAAGGACCAGTGTCACTCCCGGCGGAGTTCTTTCTTTTTCTGGGAGATCGTGCACAGCATGTTGAGGAACTTATTAAACCAATGCTCAACGTGGGTAAAAATGTTGTTTCTAACCGCTCTTATATATCCTTTCTCGCGTATCAAGTGTACGGACGCCAGCAACGTGATTGGGAAGATTTAGTACGCTTAGCGATCGATAAAATATTTGAGGATACGCCGATTGATTTGGCGATTATTCTCGATGTTCCATATGAAGTAGGGCATGCCCGCATGGTGAAGGTAGGGAAAGAGCTTGATGTAATAGAACGCGCGGCAGGAGGACTTCATGAGCGTGTTCGTGAGGCGTTTCTCGATATTGCGAAAACCATGCCTGCAGCAAAAGTAATCGATGCCAGTAGGCCCGCAGAGGACGTTTGGAAGGATGTAAAAGAGGCAGTACAATCAGTTCTATAAACTTATATGATCTAAGGGATTCACATTGCAGGGCTTACCAACTAGCGGATTATTGCCATGAACCTCTACGAATCTATAAAAAAGCAAGATAAAGAAGTTTTTGACGCTATAGCGGGCGAAGAGGAGCGCGAGCGCGACGGACTTGAGCTTATACCCTCTGAAAATTATGTTTCCAAAGCAGTGCGCGAAGCGCAAGGCTCTATTCTTACGAATAAATATTCGGAAGGATACCCTGGTAAACGGTACTACGGCGGTCAGCCATTTACCGACATGGTCGAAAATATCGCGATTGACCGCGCCAAAAAATTATTTGGCGCTAAGTTCGCAAATGTACAAACCCATGCCGGCGCTAACGCTAACATCGCAATGTATATGGCCCTTCTTGAACCGGGCGATACCGTCCTCGGCATGGATCTTTCTCACGGCGGGCACCTAACACATGGCCATCCGGTGACCTACATTACCAAGTTCTTCAACTTCGTTAGGTACAAAATGAAGGATCCCGACACCGGCGAAATAGATTACGACGAGATGCGCCGTGTTGCGCAAGAGCATAAACCAAAAATTGTTCTGGCAGGCTTCTCTGCCTATCCACGTGAGCTCGATTATGAAAAATTTGTTTCGATAGCAAAAGAAGTTGGGGCATACAGCGTTATCGACATAGCTCATATTGCGGGGCTCATCGCCGGTAAGGCCGTAAAAAATCCTTTTGACTATGGCTTTGATGTAATGACCTCAACAACTCACAAAACACTTCGCGGTCCGCGTGGCGGTCTTATCCTCACCCGCGAGAACGAAGAAATCGGCAAGAAAGTAGATAAGGCAGTATTTCCGGGCCTTCAGGGAGGACCCTTGATGCATGTCATTGCAGCAAAAGCGGTTGCGTTTGGCGAGGCGCTCCATCCGAATTTTCAGACGTATGCGGCACAGATTCTTAAAAACGCGAAAGCGATGGAAGAAATATTCCGTGCACGAGGGGTTCGAATGATCACGGGCGGTACTTCCAACCATCTTATCTTGGCTGATGTTTACGGCTCGCTCGGAATTTCCGGAAAAGAGGCAGAACAATTGCTTGATGAAGTAGGAATAACACTCAATAAAAATTCGATCGCAGATGACACTAGGGGACCGATGGACCCATCTGGCATCCGTTTTGGCACGCCAGCAATAACCACTCGAGGTTTCAAAGAAGCAGAATCGGCACATGTGGCTGAACTTATGCTCGACGCACTTGCAAGCCGCGACGATAAAAACAAGCTTCAGCAAATTCGTGCAGAGATAAAAGCCGGATGCGAAAAATTTCCAATTCCGGATTCGTTTGTCTAAATTCATTCCCGTGGGCTATGATGCCCAAATGATGCAGGATGAAGCGCTTGCCATACTTAAAACCGGAGCGAACGTTTTTCTAACCGGAGAACCCGGTGCAGGCAAAACGCATACGATCAACCGCTTTTGCGCGTATTTGCGCGAACGTAGAGTTAGTCCTGCAATAACTGCGTCGACCGGTATTGCTGCGACACACATTGGCGGGATGACAATTCATGCCTGGAGTGGGATCGGCATTAAGCGCGATCTTTCGCCCTATGACATTGAGGACATTGCGGGGCGCGAGAGAGTGGCGGGGAGGATTGCTTTGGCCACGACGCTTATTGTCGACGAGATTTCGATGCTGGATGCAAATTTTCTTACGATGCTTGACGCTGTATGCAGGCGTGTAAAAAATTCCTCGCGTTCGTTCGGAGGATTGCAGGTTATATTTGTAGGCGACTTCTTTCAGCTGCCGCCGGTCTCGCAGCATAGGATACAAGAAAATAATGATCCGGATCTCTTTGAAAATACTGAAGGCTCTCAAAGCAATTTCGCCTTTCATTCCTCAGCGTGGAGAACGGCCAATCCGATCGTGTGCTATCTCTCTGAACAGCATCGCCAAGAAGACGAGGAGTATCTCGGGCTTCTTTCGGCAATACGATCAAACTCGGTCGAGGAGAAAGATCATGAACTTTTGAAAAAACGCTCAGTCCCCAAGGGGAAAACTATGGCGGGTATTCCGAAACTTTTTTCGCACAATGCGGATGTCGACAGGATAAACACAGAAGAACTGAATTCTCTTTCGGAATCGGAACGCGTATTCCAAATGCGTTCGCAAGGCGCGCAGCCGCTCGTTGAGTCGCTCAAGAAAGGTTGTCTCTCGCCAGAGCGTCTTGTGCTGAAGATCGGAGCCTCGGTCATGTTCACAAAAAACAATTTCGAAGAAGGATATGTTAACGGTACATTAGGTACGGTGACCACTTTTTCTAAAGAAAGCCTCCCGGTCGTCAAGACGCGCTCAGGCAGCACTATTACGGTTTCTCCTGCCGAATGGCAGCTTGCCGATGGCAGCCGTGTGCTTGCAAAGATAACCCAGGTTCCGCTTCGTCTGGCGTGGGCGATGACCGTGCATAAAAGTCAGGGGATGTCGCTCGATTCTGCGCTTATCGATCTCTCTCAAGCCTTCGAGTATGGGCAGGGCTATGTTGCGCTCTCACGTTTGCGGTCGCTTTCAGGGCTCTACTTGCTTGGGTATAACGCTCGGGCGCTTGAGGTTCATCCGGAGTTACTTAAACGCGATATAGAATTTCGGAGTGCTTCCGCAAACGCCGCGCTCGCATTCTCAAAATTTTCCGCAGACGAATTGAAAAACATGCACGAGGCATTTATAAAAGCTTCGGGCGGAACCTTAAAACTAGTTCCTCCGGTCTCGCGAATAGAATCAAAACAAAAAACATACGACGTATCGGCTTTGCGGACGAAGTACCCAAACGCCTACAAATCTTGGGAACAAGAGGAGGATCGGTTGCTCGTGCAGGCATTTGGGGCGGGGGAAAGCAGCGTCGCGCTTTCCAAGCGCTTTGGACGCCAGCCGGGTTCCATTTCTTCGCGCCTAAAAAAGCTTGGTCTCGTGAAGTAGTGTCAGTTTTAGAGATACAATGTCTCCATGCGTCAGCTACAAGAGTACATAGGCCCGCTTATGGGGCTCTGGCGTCAATACGAGCGATACATTAGCGCCGGCGGTCTTATCGTGGGCTTTTGCTTCGACCTTATTGTTGCCGATCGGCCCGACAGTGTATTCAACAACCTGCTCCTTCTTTTTTACCTTCTGATTGCAGGATCACTTATCATCATTCTCAACCTGCGCTCGGCTCTGCGCGAGCGGCAGGAGGGAACCGCGGAACCGCTTTTTCTTTTGTTCGTCCTCCAAATTTGTTTCGGTGCGCTTGCGAGCAACCTACTGATCTTATATGGCAGGAGCGGAACGCTTGTGGGTTCCGCGCTCTTTATTGGGCTCTTAGCAGCGATGCTTATCGGCAACGAATTTTTGAAGAATCGCTACGCGCAATTGCGGTTTAACATCGCGGTGTATTATTTGCTCCTTTTCAGCTATCTTCTTATTGCGATACCTACTTTCGTATTTCACTCGGTTGGAACAGGAGTATTTTTAGCAAGCGGTATTGCCAGCCTGGTCTTTATAGCCGTATTTTTGGGCTTGCTCTACTATTTTATTTTTCGGGGCCGCGATAGGCAGCAACAGCTGTTTGAAGTATCTTCTATTGTGTTTGGTATTTTTCTTATCTTTAATGGCTTTTATTTTCTTAATATTATCCCGCCAGTACCTCTTGCTCTTAAGGATATCGGCATTTACCACTCAATAATAAAAACGGCTGGAGGATACACCGTTGCGTATAACTCTCCTCCTATATGGAAGTTTTGGCGCTCGACCGATACCACCTACGTCTCTTCCGAGAGAAATGCCTATTGCTTTAGCGCTGTGTTTGCACCAACTGACCTCCGGGCGCCGATTTTTCATCGCTGGGAAAAGAAAGACCCAACTTCTGGGGAGTGGACAACGACAAGCCGCATTTCCTTCGACATAAGCGGAGGACGTGCCCAAGGGTATCGGGGCTACAGCCTCAATTCAAGGCTCTCTGCCGGACGGTGGCGCTGCAGCGTAGAGACTGAAAGCGGCGCGCTTATCGGTCGGTTTTCGTTTACTGTCGTTTCAGCTTCGACAACTCCAATGCTCTCGACAAAAACATTGTAACTAGCGTAGTGTACTCATATATGTTGCGAACGCAGATAGAAAGTGAGGTCAAAAAAGCTCTTAAAGACATGGGAGCAGGGGAGGCAGTCTTTGTCGTTGAGCGCCCTGACTCATTACAGCATGGTGATTTTGCTACCAACGCTGCGCTCGCTGCCGCAAAGATTTTAAAAAAGAGTCCGAAGGAAGCGGCAGACTTACTCAAAGCCAAGATTCTAAGTATAGAAGGAGTAGATAAAATAGAAATTGCCGGCGCTGGATTTATAAACTTCTTTCTTTCGCGCAGTGCGATTAAAAAAGAAGTGGAGACGGCAGCTACGGATAATACGTGGGGAAACACTTTCATATATGAAAGTAAGGCAATAATGGTCGAATATACCGACCCAAACCCATTCAAAGAGTTTCATATTGGGCATCTCATGAGCAATGCAATAGGTGAAAGCATTGCTCGGCTTCTGGAAGCTTCAGGCGCGACTGTTACGCGCGCAAACTACCAGGGGGATGTAGGCTTGCATGTCGCAAAAGCAATTTGGGGCAAGATGCAAAATCCTGCAACAACCTGGGGCGAGGCATATGTATATGGGGCGCAGCAATATGAAACTCATAAAGAAGAGATTGATGGGATAAATAAAAAGGTATATGAGCGAAGTGATACAGAGGTAAATGCTTTGTATGATTCAGGCAGAAAAACTTCGCTGGCTCATTTTGAAGGGTTGTATACCATTCTCGGTACGAAATTTGATTTTTATTTTTTTGAAAGCGAGACAACTCCTATTGGCCGCGCCTTGGTAGAGAGCTGTCCCAATGTGTTTGTAGAGAGCGATGGTGCGAGAGTCTTCCGTGGCGAGGAAGAAGGTTTGCATACGCGCGTGTTCCTGACTTCCCAAGGGTTGCCGACGTACGAGGCAAAGGACCTCGGACTTCTGAAGTTAAAGAATGAAAAGAATTTCGACACTTCAATCACTATAACTGCAAGCGAGCAGAAGGAATATTTTAAAGTAGTGCTTGCTGCCGCGAAGCATATTACAGAGCTCCAAACTATCGCACAAAAAACAATGCACGTGTCTCATGGCATGATGCGTTTTACTGAAGGCAAAATGTCTTCGCGCAAAGGCAATGTGATCACAGGGGAGTCTCTTCTTAAGGACCTTACAAACGTTGCAAAAGAAAAAATGCAAGAAAGAGAACTTGCAGATGCGGAAAAAATTTCTGAACAGGTGGCGGTGGGTGCAATTAAGTACTCAGTACTTAAGCAGGGAAGCGGAAAAGATATTATTTTTGACGCAGAGAAATCACTTTCGCTTGAAGGAGACTCTGGTCCATACATACAATACGCGCATACCCGGGCGCTCTCGTTGCTGCGAGGCGCAAAAGAAGCGAGTATTGCTGCTGACACATCTGATATGCCCAAAGAAGCAAGTTCTTTGGAACGCTTGCTGCTGCATTTCCCCGATGTTGTGAGGCGGGCGGCAAAAGAACTAGAACCTCATTATGTGACAACCTATGTAACCGAACTCGCCTCAGAATTTAACTCTTGGTACGCAAATGAGCGGATTCTCGCAGGGAATTATCCTCATTATGGAGTACTGCTTACACAAGCGACCGAGCAAACTCTTGCAAAAGGACTCTCTATCCTAGGTATTTCAGCGCCCGAAGAGATGTAGATACGAGTTTTACTTCTCAGGCTCTCTCGACTATAGTTTTTTAATATGGTTGATGATCTCAAGCAGGGAGGGGAGGAGCTTAAGCATGAAACTCCAAAGCCAAAAAGCCCTCTCGCTGCACGCGAAGAGGAGGTTCTTGCATTTTGGAATACAGAAGAGATCTTTAAAAAATCTCTTGAAAAGTCTGCGCCCAAAGGCGAATTCATTTTTTATGATGGTCCGCCGTTTGCAAACGGCTTGCCTCACTACGGTCATATTTTGGCGTCGACCATTAAGGACGCGATACCACGCTATCGCACTATGCAAGGCTACCGTGTGCCGCGGCGCTGGGGCTGGGATTGCCACGGACTTCCGGTAGAAAATTTGGTTGAGAAAGAACTCGGGTTCAAGACCAAGCGCGATATCGAACAGTTCGGTATTGGAAATTTCAACGAGGCTGCACGCAAAAGCATCATGAAAGATGTCGCCGACTGGAAGCGGATCATTCCGCGCCTTGGGCGCTGGGCAGACATGGAGCACGACTATAAGACTATGGATGCGACGTATACGGAGTCCGTATGGTGGTCGTTTAAAAACCTCTATGATAAAAAACTTATTTACGAAGGATTCAAGGCGATGCATCTGTGTCCGCGCTGCGGAACGACGCTTTCCAACTTTGAAGTTGCACAAGGCTATAAAGACATAGAAGACTACGCAGTCACCGTAAAATTACCACTCCTTGATGAGCCCCTCACTTCGCTTTTGATATGGACTACGACTCCTTGGACACTGCCTGGCAACGCTGCCGCTGCGGTTAATGCCGATGCCATGTACGTAAAAGCAAAGTTGGGCGACGAATATTTTATAGTCGCTGAAAATCGGCTTCAGGCGGTGCTCGG
>JACMMG010000044.1 GCA_014379165.1 Candidatus Parcubacteria bacterium | reverse complement strand
TAGTATTGAGCGTAGAGGGTACTGTTAGTGTTTTGGTGAGCCGCTTGCATGTGTGGCGAAATTATGTAGTTCTTTCGATTTTTTACGGAAAGTCCTATTCGCTTTCATTTTCTTCCTAATTAAATCATTTAGCCGAAAAATATCGCGATAAGATTATCAAAGAAACAGGGCTCAGTTCGCTTGAAGTTTCTGCAGAATAACATGCATCAGGTATTCATTAGTGATGGGATCGTGCTTGGCAAACGAGCGTTAGGAGAATCAAATACGCGAATTGCGGTCTTAACGCGAGAGCTTGGACTTGTAAAAGTGCACGCGCGTAGCACACGCGTAGAAAAATCAAAACTGCGTTATGGGCTCGAAGTAATGACCCGCGCACGCTTCACGTTTGTAAAAGGGCGGCACGAATGGCGGCTTACCGGCGTTTCAGAGACGTCACGGGATCTTATCGGCACAACTATTGCCCGGCGTGCTGCGGCCGGAAGAATCGTAAAGCTTCTATTGCGGCTTATTCGTGGAGAAGAAGTTACTCCTGTGCTCTATGAGACCGTGCAAATGGGACTTAGTTCGCTTGCTCACCTCCCTATGAAAACAGGCGTGGAGGTGGATACAGCCGCTCAAAGCATTGAAACAGTTCTTGTTTTGCGAATACTTTCGCATCTGGGGTACCTTCCAAGTACTCCGGAGCTGCGCCCATTTGTCGAACAGGATTTCTTTTCTATCGAAATGGCCGAGGAAGTTCAAAAATCTCGTGCGCTCCTTATGCGTGCGATAAATGAATCTCTTACTGCAACGGGACTCTAATCAGGACGCCTGCTTTTCTGGTATAATTTCCCGATGGCAGGAAAGGACAGGGATGGAATGGAGCGGCTCAAACGGCAGCTCTACAAACGCGATGCGAAGGTAGATACCGGGCAGGAACGGACCAAACTGTCTCCTGACGCTGCACACGCGCCAACCAGTTGGAGCGACGTGCAGGATTCTGCTGTTGCACAGACTCCCGTCATTAGTGTGGAAAATAAAGAACCATTGGATTTTATGTCTCGAAAACCCTCACGCTCCCTTGCTGCAAAATTTCTCCTCGGCTCATTTTTATTTTTTCTCGCTGCGAGCGGTGTGGCCGCATATATGTTCTTTGGGGGCGCCAATCTTATTTCGCCGCAGAATATTGATATTGAGATCATTGCACCTTCGCTTATTGATGGCGGCAAGCAAGCTGATTTTGACGTTCTGATCCGTAACCGGAACCAGACATCACTTGAACTAGTAGATCTTGTCATTGATTACCCCGATGGTGCCCGCTCGAGCATAGACTCTTCTCAAGAATTGACTCATGAGCGGCAGTCTATCGGAACGATTGCTCCCGGCCAGCAATTAAAACGCACTATCTCGGCCGTGCTCTACGGCAGCGAAGGGGTGGAACAAACGCTCAGCATGACGCTTGAATATAGTGTTGCGGGTTCCAACGCCGTATTTGAAAAAAAGGCGGAAGCAAAATTCATCATAGGGTCATCGCCGGTTTCGCTTTCTATTTCAAGTCCGACTGAGGCAACGGCAGGCGAACAATTCTCCATGGAAGTTGAAGTGCGTTCAAACGCTCTCCAACCTGTTTCAAATGTGGCGCTGCAAGCGCAATATCCGTTTGGATTTTCTTTAAGTTCTACCGATCCTAAGCCTCAAAACGGTAGTACCCTTTGGCGACTAGGGGATCTGCAGCCGGGCGAATCAAAAAAGATCCGGCTATCAGGCAGCATAGAAGGACAAGACGGAGACGAACGAGTCTTCCGTTTTTCTGTCGGCTCCAGCGAGGATGCAACGGCGAGCAAAGTAGATGTGCCTTTCTTGGTGACGCCTCAGACGCTTACGATACGAGAGCCATTTATTAGCGGCTCTGTCATGATAGGTGGGAGAACAGGAACTGTTGCTGCAAACTCAGGCGAGCCTATCCAAGGTACGATCAGATGGAAAAATAATCTCTCCGAGCCGCTTTCAGACGTCGAGCTCTCACTTTCTTTTTCAGGGCCGGCTGTTGATTTCGATTCAATAAGTGCTCCGACCGGCTTCTATCAATCGTCGAATTCGAGTTTGCTTTGGACAAAAGACAAGGAGGCTTCGCTCGAAAATGTTGAGGGGGGAGATTCCGATATTCTTCCTTTTTCATTTAATACGCTTCCTGTGGGCTCGGGGGGAGTTCTTATAACCAATCCCACAATTAATCTTAACCTTACTGTACGCGGTGTACGGCAAGGCGGCAGTGGCAAGCCGGAGACAGTTTCTTCCATTGCATCAGTGCAGGTAGAACTTTCTTCAAAACCGAGTCTGACAGCGCAGACGCTCCATTTTTCAGGACCATTCCAAAATATGGGTTCAATCCCGCCGCGCGCCGACTCAAGCACCTCTTATACAATTCTTTGGAGCGTAAAAAACTCTTCAAACGCAGTAGCAAATGCCACCGTGTCCGCAACGCTTCCTCCATATGTGGAATTTCTTTCTTCCCAGCAGGGAAGCGGTCTTTCATACAATGAAGGAAGTAGGACAGTTAAATGGAATATCGGGGACCTCAAGGCAGGAACAGGGTACACACTTCCGGTCCGACAGGCTGCCTTTCAAATTAGACTTAATCCGAGTTCAAGCCAGGTTGGCACTGCTCCTGCTTTGACTGGAGAGGCAGTTCTTTCAGGTCAGGATCGTTTTGCTCAGGTTAACGTGCAAACCAGTGCTCCTGCAGCAACAACGAATGCTTCGGGTGAAAGTGGGTTTTCAAACGGCATGGACATTGTCGCCCCTAAGTAATAAAAAAGAGTATATGGCGCAAGAAGAACTGATGGAAAAGATAGTATCGCTCTGTAAGCGGCGGGGTTTTGTGTTTCAGGGCTCAGAAATATACGGCGGTCTTGCCGGAACGTGGGACTACGGGCCGCTTGGCGTTGCTCTAAAAAAGAATATAGAAAATTTGTGGTGGCGAATGTTTGTCGACTCGCGTGATGATATATATGGTCTTGACTCGGCTATTTTAATGAATCCAAAGGTGTGGGAGGCCAGCGGTCACGTTGGGGGCTTTTCAGACCCGTTAGTACAGTGTGAAAAATGCAAACGCCGCTTTCGCGCTGATCATTTGGAAGATATTTCAAAATGTCCTAATTGCGGAGGCAAGCTTGGAGAGCCACGACAGTTTAATATGATGTTCAAAACGACAGTCGGATCGGTAGAAGGTGACGATATGACGGTATACCTGCGACCGGAGATGGCACAGGGCATGTTTGTTGATTTTAAAAATATTATCGACTCCTATCACCCGAAGCTCCCATTTGGTATTGCTCAAGTTGGACGCGTGTTCCGTAATGAAATCGCACCGCGTGACTTTATATTCCGTGTACGCGAATTTGATCTGATGGAATTCGAATATTTTATCAGGGAAGGGGAATGGGAAGAGAAATTCGAGTATTGGCGCGAGCGGATGCAGGGATGGTTCAAGTCGCTCGGTTTTGACGAAAGTGATGTAAAAGAAGTCGAGATCCCTGACGGAGAGCGTGCGCATTACTCAAAACGCACTATCGATTTTCATTTTCGCTATCCGCACAAGTTTGACGAGATAGGTGGACTTGCATACCGCACCGACTTTGATCTCAAGAATCATATTGAGCATAGCGGTATTGATCTTTCATATCTTGATCCGAATACGAACGAAAAATTTGTGCCTCATGTACTTGAACCGACATTCGGACTTGGTCGGCACTTGCTCGCAGTTATCGTAAAGGCATATACCGAGGACGAATTAGGGGGAGAAAAGCGCACATTTCTTAAATTTCCTCCGCATCTCGCTCCCGTTAAAGCCGCGATCTTCCCACTCCTTAAAAACAAACCGGAGCTGGTGGAAAAGGCCCGTGGAATCTACCGGGCTCTCAAAACAGAAATTCCGCAGATTGTTTTTGACGATAATGGCAACATTGGCAAACGGTATCGAAGGCAGGACGAAATCGGTACGCCATGGTGCATCACAATCGACTTCGACACGCTTGAGGATGCTACTGTAACGCTGCGTGAACGCGATTCAGGCGAGCAAACCAGGGTTCCGGCGGCTGAACTGACCGCGCTTCTATTAGAGCGACTGCGGGTGTAAGATGAGGGGGCAGTGGACAAGCAACTTTTAGTCACGATCACTCCCCGAACTATAGTCACTGTGATATTGTCGGTGCTTCTTGTAGCGGCACTCTTTTACCTACAAGACCTTGTATTGATAGTGCTGACCGCAGTGGTCTTTGCTTCTGCGATAGAACCGGGGGTACGTTCGCTTATGCGTTTTGGCCTCCCGCGTGTTTTGTCAGTTCTGTGCGTATATGTAAGCGTTGCGGTGGTCTTTTTTGGAGTACTTTTCTTCTTTATTCCGCCCGTTCTTGACGATGCAGCAGGCTTTCTTGCAAATCTCCCCAATACACTTTCCACGCTTGATCTCTCTAACGTTACACACGGACTGTTGCCAGGCAATGTTGTCGACATACTCTCTTCTGCAGACGTACTGCGTAATATTTCAACGACACTTGCCGGCTCAAGCGCCGGTGTCCTTACAACACTCTCCGCAGTCTTTGGCGGGCTGACTTCTTTTGTCCTTATCGTTGTTTTCTCGTTTTATTTTTCAGTTCAAGAAACAGGTGTTGATGATTTTTTGCGCGTTATAACACCCATTAAAGAACAAGCCTACGTCCTTCATTTGTGGAAACGAAGCCAAGAGAAAATAGGGAAGTGGATGCAAGGGCAACTTATCTTGGGGCTTATTGTCGGCGTGTTGTTGTATCTTGGGCTTACTATCCTCGGTATTCCGCATGCGCTTTTGCTTGCTGTTCTTGCGGGACTCTTTGAGCTTATTCCCGTGTTTGGGCAAATACTTGCGGCTATCCCCGCAGTTGCTATCGGTTTTACAGACGGGGGCGTTACTACGGCGCTGTTAGTCGCTGGGCTCTATATTTTGGTACAGCAGTTTGAAGCGCATCTCATTTACCCAGTTGTCGTTAAAAAGGTCGTGGGCATTCCGCCACTTATGGTTATTTTGGCACTTCTTATTGGCTACAAGCTTGCAGGATTTCTTGGTATTTTGCTTTCGGTCCCGATAGCCTCGGCTATACAAGAGTTTGTATCAGATGTTGATCGCGAAAAGACTCGCGCACTCGCGAAAGAACTTGCAGAGCAAAAGGAAGAAGCGAGTCTCTGAAAATAATGGCGCAGAAAACTTTTTATCTTACAACGACTATTCCGTATGTGAATGCGGCTCCGCATATCGGCTTTGCGCTTGAGATTGTGCAAGCGGATATTCTTGCTCGTTACCATGCTCTTATGGGCAAGGAGGTTTTCTTTAATTTTGGTTCTGACGAGCACGGCATCAAGATTTATAGAAAAGCCCTTGAAGATGGAAAGGATCCGCAGACGTACGTCGATGAATACGCGGCAAAATTTGATGCGCTCAAAGGCCTACTAAATTTAAGTTATACGGCTTTTACTCGAACCACAGACCCGCACCATAAAGCCGCTGCGCAAGAATTCTGGAGACGTTGTCATGCTGCGGGAGATATTTACAAAAAAGATTACAAAATAAAATATTGCGTTGGATGTGAGCTCGAAAAGACTGATTCGGAATTAGTAGATGGGAAATGCCCGCTTCATCCAAATCTGGAGCTTGAGATAATTGACGAGGAGAACTATTTCTTTCGCTGGTCTAAATATCAGGAGCGCCTACTGAAATTGTATGCCGAACATCCTGACTTCGTTGTTCCCGATTTTCGATTTAATGAAATTCGAAAATTTGTCGAGAGCGGACTTGAAGACTTCAGTATTTCACGTCTTAAAGAAAAAATGCCTTGGGGTGTCCCGGTGCCTGGCGATGACGCGCACGTAATGTACGTGTGGTTTGATGCGCTCGTTAACTACATTTCGACGCTTGGCTGGCCAGAAGATGAGAGCAATTTTGCAAAATTCTGGGGAACTCTTGATGCTCCAAATGCTATCCAGCTTGCGGGCAAAGACCAAATTCGCCAGCAAGCGGCAATGTGGCAAGCGATGCTCATGTCTACCGACTTGCCGCAAACCAAACAAATCCTTATACACGGGTTTATTACCAGTGGGGGACAGAAGATGAGCAAATCGCTCGGTAATGTTATAGACCCAGTTGCTATTGTTGAAGAATACGGCACGGATGCACTGCGCTACTATCTTGGGCGGCATATACATCCTTTTGAAGACAGCGACTTCACAATGGAAAGATTTAAAGAAGCCTACAATGCGAACCTCGCAAATGGGCTGGGGAATTTAACCGCACGCATTATGCAGCTGGCAGAAACCCATTTACAAGAAGGAACTCGTCCGGAGCCGAAAGGATTTGCCCCAGAATATACCGATGCGCTTGAAAAATACGAAACAAACCGTGCGCTCGACTTTGTTTTCTCCCGCGTCCAGGCGCTTGATCAGAAAATCACCGAAACGCAGCCCTTTAAAGTGGTAAAAGAAGACAGTGAAAAGGGAAAAGGCATTATAAAAGATCTGACTCAAGAACTATATATTATTGGCCGAATGCTCCACCCTTTCATGCCTGAAACAAATGAAAAAATAAAAGCGGCAGTTATTGCCAACAAAAAGCCGGAAACGCTCTTTCCGCGCCGAGATATTTAATGAGCAAAGCGATTATAAATATCCAAGTGCATTTGCGATTAGCAAGATGCCGCAAAGACTAGTATGCGATATTTCGACGCGCACACCCATGTACAGTTCGTGGCATTTAAAGACGATGCAGATGAGGTAATTAAGCGCTCGCTAAATGGGGGAGTAGGGATGAATATCGTCGGCACGCAATATGACACATCTCTACAAGCGGTGGCTCTTTCTGAAAAGTATAACGACGTATACGCAAGTATCGGTCTGCATCCGATACACACGAGTAAGTCGTACCATGATACGAAAGAACTGGGGGAGGGAGGCAAAGAATTTACTTCTCGAGGTGAGCAGTTTGATACGGCGGCCTACGAGGCACTTGCACGCTCACCTAAAGTCATTGCAATAGGGGAGTGCGGGCTCGACTATTTTCGGCTAGATGAAGATACAAAAGAAAAGCAAAAAGAAACATTTATAAAGCAGATCCTACTTGCTAATCGTTTGCAAAAGCCGCTCATGCTTCATATACGCTCCGCCTCGGCTCAGACGCCGAGTCGAGACGGGAATGCCTACGCTGACGCGCTTGAACTTCTAAAGACGCATGCAACAGTGAAAGGTGATGTGCACTTTTTTGCAGGGAACTGGGAAGAGGCAAAACAGTTTCTCGATTTTGGCTTTAGTCTTTCATTTACTGGTGTCATAACCTTTACCCACGATTACGACGAGGTGGTAAAGAACACTCCTCTCAATATGTTATTGACCGAAACTGATGCCCCATACATAACTCCCGTACCCTATCGGGGTAAACGCAACGAGCCCGTATATGTTGTTGAGGTAATAAACAAAATCGCTGAAATAAAGGGCCTTCCTGTAGAAGAAGTACGAGAGCAAATTCTCCTTAATTCTCAACGTGTTTTTAATATTGACAAGTAGCCTAAAAAGGAGTATAATTAAAAGTGGCTAATGAAATTGGGATTCGCCTAATTTCGTGGTCTTTGATATGCGATGAGTCCTAGAGGATGTGTCGCGCAAGTAAAAGGATGAGTTGCAATGAGCAATGTGTCCGACTTCGGTTTGGGCCTAGCCCACGAATTTGTCATTACCGCTGCCAAGGCGGGGTTTACTCCGGGCGATCTTGCCCTCCTCACTAACAGTGAGGACAAGATGCGCAAGGTCAAACGGTTTTTCGATAACGGTTGCCAGTTGGTCGTGAAGGGTCCGAACGCGCTCGTCATCGACCGCGCCTCACTCCCGACTCCTGCCCAGTTCATCGACAAGGATTGGAG
Source organism: Candidatus Parcubacteria bacterium (assembly GCA_014379165.1). Taxonomy (GTDB): domain Bacteria; phylum Patescibacteriota; class Minisyncoccia; order Phycocordibacterales; family SBAW01; genus GWA1-54-10. Next base: position 1,061 of record JACMMG010000044.1, on the reverse strand, counting down.
CGTCTGGAAGGGGCCGAAGGATGGCGACGGGCTCAAGGGCTATGCGGAAGAAGATCCGCGCTCGCTCGCCCTTACCGAGATCGACTTCAGCAAGGCGACATTTGAGCATCGCCTTGAAGAAGACGAGCAGACCATCACCGGCGAGGAAAAGCTCGCGCGCATGAAAGCGATGCCAAACATCCGGCTCGACTTCGGCATCGGCGTGGCGCTTTTTCAGGAGAAGGATCAGGCAACGTTGCGGTTTCTGCACGACGCGTACGGCATCTCCTGGTTTGAGCTTGCCGGCACCGTTCTGCGGCACTCCCTCGGCGACCGGTACTTCCTCTCTCTGTTTCGCGGGGGCGACGGTTCGTGGGGCTGGGACTACGGCTGGCTCGGCCGCCGTCGCAGCCGCGGCCTCGTTTCTCCGCTCCTCGCAAGTTGAACTTCGGCTTTTGACCCTCTGCACTGGTACTTGGGCCCTTAGCTCTCGGTCTCGCGTCATCGACGCGAGACCGATTTGTTTTTATACTATGCAAGAAGGTGTTTACCAAGACATTCGTTCCCGGCGTCGATTTTTTCGGCTGGGTGCACTTTACCAACCATCGCGTATTGCGCACCGCCACCAAGCGTCGGATGTTACGGCGCATACGAGAAACTGAAAAGAAAAGGAGACAGGTTTCTCATATCGTCGGCTGCTTAGCCATGGCAACGGCAAGAAATTGCCAAATGCGATAGATATGCTAATGTAGTGACATGGCAGAAATGTCGCAGGCCGTAGAGGCCTCTACCCAAGCGAATGCCCCCAAGGACCCGCGCCCCGTATATGAGGTCGGGTTTCATGTCGTGCCTACGGTTTCGGAAGAGACTATTGGTGCCGTTGTAGAAAAAATCCGCTCTGAACTCTCGCGCGGAAATGCAGAGATACTATCTGAGCAAATGCCTCAAAAGATTACTCTTGCATATGTTATTGAACGTTCCGACTCCAGCAAGCACGAAAAATACGCGGAGGCATATTTTGGCTGGATAAAATTTGCGACAGAAAAAGAATATATTCCCGCGCTTGAAGGAATGCTGCGTTC
>JACMMG010000043.1 GCA_014379165.1 Candidatus Parcubacteria bacterium | reverse complement strand
TTTGGGCTAGATTCGTTTTCGCTCGCCGCTACTTACGAAATACCTATTGGTTTCTTTTCCTCTCGGTACTGAGATGTTTCACTTCCCGAGGTTTGCATCTGTATTGCTACAGATTCTAAATATTTCTATCTAGAGAGTTTCCTCATTCGGAGATCTCCGGATCAAAGGTTGCTTGGCACCTCCCCGAAGCATATCGTCGCCACGCCACGTCCTTCATCGCCTTTTTAAGCCAAGGCATCCACCATACGCCCTCTTAGTTTCCTTCTTTGTGTAAGAAAAGGAAGCTTGAGAACCGAAATAATCTGTTGTTTTACTTCCGTACACTGCTGTCTAAAACAGTGTTCAGAATTTTATTTTTGTTTTGTTTTTTTATTTTTACCTGCCCACCTATACACCCACAAAAAGACCCACATTGGAAGTGGATGCACGATGGCTTTTAATGCTGTCAAAAAACTCGCGCACCTATGACAGATTTTGAGAACAAAAAATCCCGCTATTCGCGGGTCAGGCACGCAACGCTAAAGTCGCAGGCAATCACCGCAATTTCGCTTGATTCGTTGTATACATATCTGTACATAAGAGTATATAGGAAGGCCTAGATACTGTCAAATTTAGCTTACTAGAAGGCCAATTATGGGCAAACTGGGCAAAAAAGGCCCAAAAATAGCCTTATTTTGTATTGAAACTAGGTGTGTTTTCTGAAATTCTTGAACATATATACTAAGCCCCAACCCAAAAGAATGACCTGTAAAATTGAGACAACAAGCCTTATCTCCGGTGAGTTAATAAAATTAGACAGCGGCACAGAAAGAACAAGAACAGTAACTAAAATATAAAACTTGATACTAAAAATATTCTTATTCATATATAAGATTATATAACGCAAAAGCGCCGCGGAAATCCGCGGCGCTTTTATTTTCCGAACAAAAACAAATTAGTGATGGCTTATCTGATCGCGCATCTTCTCTATATAGCGAGCTGCGGCTTCTTGACCACCGAGGCCAAATGAAAGACCGAAGGCAAGCGAGAGAGCAACGACGATACCCATGAAGAGTGTCTGGAAGTACTGCGTTGCGATACCGAGCTGAGAAAGCGCGACGATTATCGCAAAGCCCCAGATCGCCCACTTCGTTACTGCACCTGCAAAACCTGCAGAGCGAATACCCGCAGCGCGCGCGGAACCAACAACGATACCTTGCGCAACTTCTGCAATAACTGCTGCAACGAGCAAAATGAGTACGGCAACAATAACCGCAGGCAAGAAGCTTACGACTATCTGGTTAAGGAAGAGCGTTACCGCAGTCAAGCCGAGCACTTGAAGTGCTGCCATAAGGAAGACGATGATAACGAACCACTTTACCAATGCGCCTAAGAACGCACCTGAATCAAGCGCGTATCCTGCACGGCGTACAACATCTTCTACTCCTGCACTGCGCAGTGCGTGATCAACTTTTATCGCACGGATCGCCTGTGCCACAACGCGGCCAAGAAGCGAACCGATGAACCAGCCGATAACGAAGATAATAATGGCGAACAAGAGATTTGGAATGAAGCTAACGGTACTTGCAAGAAGATCCGCAAAAGAGCTCCGAAGTACGTCAACCCATGTCTGCACTATCATATGTATGAAATCTACTAATAAATAAACGATTAAATTCGACACCTTAATTGTAGCAACGCCCACCCTCCTGCGGGGGCCCTCTGTGGATAAGGGAGCAAGGCGAACACTTATGCCGAGTACTCTCGGCGAAGGGAATTCGTATGCCGCGGTGAGCGGCGAAGGGAGCGCTTTCGCCCATTAGGAATGGGCATAAGTGTCGTCTAACTCCCTTATTTCAACCCAATATCCAGCCGATCATGCACAATCCTGTGTGGGTAGTCGAACACATCCCGCACCAGGCGATCGTTCATATTGATTCGATAAAAAAAGTCTTCGCTCGAAAGGAGTGCGTATCGAAGCTCCTTCCCTATCTCTGCTTCAAACCCTTTCAATGCATTTTGAAATTTCTTTTCTTTGACACGGTCGCCTACCAAAAAGAGATCGAGCCCGTTTTCCTGCTCACCCATAAAAATACCGCCGATAACGACAAGTCGTACGGCGCCAACGTCACGAAACTGTTCATATATATCCTGGCTTCGTGCCGGCGTATTCAAAAGAAGGTTCTGGAGCGCCAAAAGATATGCAAAGTCGCGTTTAAGTGTGAATCGAATCTCCTTTTTTCGCGAAGTACGCTCAATGAGTCCGATCTGAGTAAACAGCAAAATTTCCCTTCGTACATCCTTTTTTGTGGAACGTGTCCGAGATGCTACCTCGGCAATCGTGTAACTTATTCCTGCATTAAAAAGGAAAAGCCGCAGGAGCTTCACCCGCGCAGAAGAGCCAAATAATTTCTGGAGTATGTCAGTCATACAGCAATTCCGAAGCATCCGCGCCTCCCAGCAGCAAAGATAGTCTTATTCTATGCAAAAGTTAGCATATGTGCAAAACCTGCCTGCCGGCAGGCAGGGTGGATAAAAAAAGACCGCCGGTTTTAGTCGGTGGTCACTGAGTATTCACAGGGGGCGGCGAAATACGACCGTGGGGTATTCCTCAAACCCTAGAGACTTGTACATGGTCTGTGCAATCTTGCGCCTTGAGTTGCTGGTGAGCCACACTTCTTCCGCAGAGCTTTCCGCGGCTCGAGAAAGAAGTATGTCTATCATTTTTCGTCCGTATCCATGACCGCGATAAGGTTTTGCTAAAACCACATCTTCGATCCAACAGCAGTATCCGCTCACGGTAGCATACCCGGTAAGGGTAGCCATACCGACGATCAAAGTGCTCTTCCTTCGAACCACTACGATCGTGCTGTTGCGAGCAGCAAATATGACACGCTCAAACGTGACATCGTCTGCCGATCTCCCGTCGCGAAGGACTGATGTGAGGGCTCTAATCGCACGGAAATCAGCTTCGCGCACTGTTTCAGGTTTGAGAAATTCTAGAGATAGGTTAGACATGGCTACCCCTCCTCCAACTTTTACATACCCTACTCCAAAACAAAAAACTCCGCTAGTGCGGAGTTTTTTGCGTAGTGAAGTCAAAAAAATCTATTTCAACTCAACCTGTCACAGGTCGTTTCCTGCTGGAAACGCCCGCGACCCCGCCTCGCGCCGTCGCGCTCCGGCCGAAAATTGAGCTATTTGAGCTCAATTTTCCCGCCCGCGGCTTCAACAGCTGCCTTCAGCTTATCTGCATCTTCCTTCTTCATGCCCTCTTTGAGCATTGTCGGAGCTGCATCTACCAAGTCTTTTGCTTCTTTAAGGCCAAGACCAAGGGCATCTTTAACTGCCTTAATAACCTGAACCTTCTGTGCACCTGCGTCAGCAAGCTGCACGTTGAATGCGGTTTTTTCCTCTGCTGCTGCACCTGCCGCTGGGCCTGCTACTGCAACTGCTGCTGCAGAAACTCCCCAGTGACCTTCAAGTGCTTTGACGAGCTCATGGAGTTCAAGAACCGACATCTTCTCTACCGAAGCGACGATGTCTTTGAATTTTGCCGGCAAAGCTGCCTTTGCCTCAGTTGCGGGAGCTTCTGCCGCCGGAGCTGCTGTTACTGTTTCTTCTGCCATATGATTTAGCGAAATCATGCCGCGCAATCGTCCTTTGAAAGGCGGCGTTTTTTCATTTAATTACTCCCCTTTGTCAGCTTTTGCGTTGAGGACAACGGCGAAACGCTGACGAGGGCTGTTAATAAGTTGTACAAATTGTGCGCGAAGCGCCTGCATACCAGGGATTGCCGCAATAGAGATGATCTCGCTTTTGTCGACGTATTTGCCACCAAAGACTCCGCCTGCAAATGCAAGGTGGTCGCCAAATTTTTTAACGAAGATCGCAAGTTCGCGTGCAGGAGACAATTCGTCCTCGCCGTATGCAAGAGCAATCTCTCCTTCAAGCTCGGGGGCAGTACCTTCGTACTTTGCCTCCGCAAGACCGCGTTTAATGAGCGACTTCTTAGCAACCGTATAACCGATGCTTTGTGCACGAAGTGCTTTGCGCATTTCATTTTGTTCGGCAACGGTCAAGCCTTTGAATTTCGCAAACACAAGAGTCTTGGCTTTGCTGGCGATTTCAGCAACCTTTCCTACTACTTCTTCTTTTTTCTGTCGTGTAATTGCCATAATTTTTTGGGCAATATAAATGCCCTCATTAAAGGGCTTAGTTCGACCTCGGCAGGATGGATCTCTCCAATTAACGGCTTTCGCCTACCCACTGTCTCTGGCCCTTATGAAATGCAGATTACTCCTTATATATAGTGTTGTCAATTTGCATTGATTTTTATAGGTCGCGGGTGTATTGTCGCAAATGGAGGGCCTTGCACAATTTTTCTTGGGCCTTCCGTGTGACTAAACTCTAGCGAAAATGAGGGATGTCATGTTTCAATCCCATTTAGCACGTGGCGACGGTGAGTTCGGTCCTGCAAAGCTCGAGACCAGATTGATGGGGCGTCAGATCCTGATGAAGAGCGCCCAATACTTCGACGAGAACCCGCACGAGCTCTACGACACGCTTCGGCCAGCCGACGGGCGGCAGTTTGAAGACCTCGAGGATTACGAGAAGGCCGCGTACCCGACCAAGGACACCCTCTTCGAGCCGATCGAGAACATTATGCGCGAGCAGGGCTACGAGATCGACGGCACGCTGGGGCCGATCGCCCGTGACATCCCCATGACGTGGAGAGAGATCCACGACCTCGGCTGCTTCTGCAACGGCAACGTCGAGAAGATGAGCGGCTACCACGCCTTCGCCGCCTTCGACATGCTGTTGCGAAACATGAGTACCACCTGATCCCGCGCGACTAAATCCAAGTCCGCAACATTACGAACGACCTTCCCGCTTTGGGGAGGTCACTTTTTTATTTCCGAGAAAAATTCTTCTCTCTACCCGTATTTCTTTTTCATGTAGGCAAAGGACTTTTCGATAA
>JACMMG010000042.1 GCA_014379165.1 Candidatus Parcubacteria bacterium | reverse complement strand
TACACGCCGCAAATGGTGCAAGAGCAAATACAAGCCACGGCCGACGCAGGCCTCGACTCGTGGCTCTTTTGGGACGCAGCCAACAAATACCGTTCGCTTCGTGAAGCGCTCACGCAGTAGCGCGGCAAATAAGTTGAGACGAGCATTACAGGCCGTCACAACCCCCCGTTTCAGGAGGATAGGAACGAAAGGAACCTTTGGTTCCTTTAGTAGGGGTCGGGGGTTTGTGCCGGGGGTGGGAATCGAACCCACACGAGGAGTTAAAGCCTCTCGGGATTTTAAGTCCCGTACGTCTACCAATTCCGTCACCCCGGCATCGCTCTCTTATGTTGAGACAACAGTAGAGAAGCTGGAGGCCACGGCGGGATCGGTCACAGGTTTTCGTTAAAAACGAAACCCGCGACCCCGCCTCGCTGTCGCTGTAGCGACATGCTCCGGCCTGCGATTCCCGACACGAAGCGCGCAGGCGCTTCGCTCCGAAAACCTTGAGGCCACGGCGGGAATCGCACCCGCGTATAAGGGTTTTGCAGACCCTTGCCTTACTACTTGGCGACGTGGCCGTACCTCCATCTGGCAGGTGCGCTAATTACTCTAACGTATTCACTACGCTTACGAAAGCTCATCGAGCCGCTGCCGATTCTTTTCGCCCAGGTCTATTTCAAACTCAATATGGTGGGGAAGTCCGCCGCGAATCCTAGTTTTAAGGAAATCGATTAGTTCGCGCTTATTGCGGTTTGCAAACGCTACCGCTTGTTGTTCGGCACTGTCCGGAAGCACGGTTATAAAGACGGTAGCGCGTTTTGTGTCTTCGGAAAGGACCGCACGCGTCACAGTAATAAGCGACTGCGGCGTTGCCTCGCGCACGAGAAATTCAGCCGCTCCTTCGCGCAAGGCTTCCTGTAGCCGTTCGTGTCGAATATCTGCCATAGTCTAGTGAAGTGAGTGAAATAAAATTTATTTTTAATTCCGAACGAACGACGACTATAAAGTGATGCTTTCTATAGCTACTTCAGTACCATAGTAAACGCTTCTAACGTATCGCCCGCAGCTGGCTCTGAAGAAGTTTTTAATTGCGCGCCAAATTCTTTTCCGCTTTCAACTTTTTTGATTACATTTTTTTGTGATTGAAGCGAAACGATAGTACCGCGACCTATTTCCAAGTCCCGGCGCATTATTTTTACCTCTTCTCCCTGAGCAAGCGTACCTTCTTCTACGCGACCGCCTAAAACAATTTTGCCTTTTGTGGTGCTAAAAACTTTTAGAACTTTGGCACGGCCAGTGCTTTCTTCTTGGCTTTCGCGCGGCTGACGCTTATCGAGTTCTGCTTTCAGCCACTCAGCGATTTTATAAATGATATCGAACGTTCCGATTTCAACATTAAGACGTTCAGCCAAGTCGCGCGCTTCGCCCGTAATTTTGACATTGAATCCAACAACAAGCCCCGGTGTCTTGCCGCTACCTGCAAGTTTTACGTCGCCCTCTGAAACTGGGCCCACCGTCCGCAATACAATACGTACCTCAAGGCGCGGGTCTTGCGGCAGTTTTTCTAATTCATGCAATATTGCTTCGCCAGTTCCTGCAACGTCAGTCTTTATGACAAGTGGAAGGATTACATGGATTTTTTCTTCTTCAGGTTCTACTCCTTCTTCCAAAGGTGCTGAGGGAGCTACTGGCTCAGGGATTTTTGGGCGGTTTGCTTGTGCAAATTCAAGTGCATCCGCTTCTGCTTCTTTTTTTGTTTCAACCGCTCTCCACCTAGCACCCACTGCCGGCGAAGAAGAAAATCCGATGATGCGTATTGGGCTTCCGGCGTGTGCTTCTTTTATTGATTTGCCAAGAAAGTTTTCCATGATGCGCACGGGTGCAAGCGCTTGGCCTGAAATAATATATTCACCGCTTTCCACGGCACCGTTAAGGACAATTAATGTTGCGGTATTACCGCGACGATTATCAACGTGCGCTTCAATGACGACACCTTCGCCAGGAGCAAGTGGGTCGGATGTAATTCCTTCAAGCTCCGCCGCAAGCAAAATAAGATCAAGAAGCTCCGGAATACCCTCTCCAGTTTTGCCGGAAACGCCGATATAGGGTATGTCGCCACCAAGTCCCTCGAGGTATACACCATTTTCAAGAAGCGACGATTTTGCTTTTTCAATATTGGCGCCTTCTTTGTCTATTTTTGTAAGAGCGACTATGTAGGGGATCTCTACGCCCGCAATGAGCTTCAATGCTTCGAGTGTTTGCGGTTTAACACCGTCTTCGCTTGAGACAACCAAAATTGCTACGTCAGCAACCTCAAGTCCACGTGAACGCATTGCTTTAAATGCTTCATGTCCGGGTGTATCGAGGAAAGTAATGCGATGCTCGCCGGTTGAATTTTTGTGCGTAGCTTCGTAGGCTGAAAGATGTTGGGTAATGCCGCCCGCCTCACCCTCTACAACGTTAGCTTTGCGGATATAGTCAAGAAGCGTCGACTTTCCGTGGTCGATGTGTCCTACGATAGCAACAATAGGGGGCCGGGCCCCCGTTTTGGGCAATTGCTCGCTCATACGTTAGAGTGAAGTATATACCACATATATGAAGTTTTGGCCCTTTGGCGACAAAAATAATAGACGAATATTTGCCGATGCAGCGGCGGGCTACGGGAACCCGGGCTCGCTCCACCGCGAAGGTGCTGCTGCAAAAGAGGAGCTTGAGGCTGCTCGCGAACGAATTGCAGCGAGCATTGGTGCACATGCTGATGAAATTATTTTTACCGGAAGCGGTACTGAAGCAAACAATCTCGCTATTTTTGGTTCGCTGCGAAAGGTGCTTCGCAGCGGAGAGTCGCCCGCTGGCGCAGTGCATGCGATCACGACAGCAATAGAGCATCCCTCAGTCCTCGAGCCTTTGCGCGCGCTTGTGCATGACGGTTTGGTAGTAACCGAGCTGGCGGTAGATAGCGAAGGAAAGATTGATATAAAAACTTTGCGCGAATCGATCACGCAGCACACAGTCTTGATCTGCGTGCAGATGATAAACAGTGAAATCGGGACGATACAAAATATAAAAGAGATCGCGAAAGAGATAAGACACGCAAAAAAACAATTTAATTCTCAAATCTATTTTCACACAGACGCGTCGCAGGCGCCGCTATGGATGCCGCTTCGGGTCGAAAGTCTCGGCGTCGACATGCTCACACTCGACGCGCAAAAAGTTTTAGGGCCAAAGAGCATTGGCGCGCTCTATATAAAAAGAGGAACACAAATTGAACCGATTATTTTAGGCGGAGGGCAGGAAAAGGGTCTTCGCAGCGGGACCGAAAACCCAATTCTTGCGAGCGCGTTTGCTGGGGCACTTTCAATGGCGGCTGAAAATGCGTTACAGCAGACAGAAAAAACTGGAGCCGTGCGCAATTTTTTGATAGAAGAAATTAAAAAATTGATTCCGAATGTTGTGCTTAATGGTGCAAAGGGAGATGACCGAGTAGCAAATAATATAAATATTTCTATACCGAACCTCGACGGTCAGATGGCAGTTATTGCTATGGACAGGGAAGGAGTCGCCATCTCAACCCGCTCGGCATGTAGTATCGAGGACGAAGAACTCTCCTATGTCCTCTTGGCAATTGGCTCTACCCCCGCACAAGCTAAAACAGCCCTTCGTATAACCCTTTTACCTGACGCCACCACTTCCGACGCTAAACAAATTGCCCAAACGCTGGCAGACGTTGCCAAGCGCTATCGCGCAGAGTAATGTAGCTTTCAGAACCCTGGGCCTGTTCTAACCAACAGGAAGATCTTTTCAGGGTAACTCCCACAACTAACCGCGTGAGGTCATTATGTGCGGTATTCAAGGCATCACGGCAAGAAGAAGTTTCCGCTGGAAAATCGTTCAGTGGGTTGTTGCCGCGCTGGCGTACCTCGATTATCGTGGGTACGACTCGTGCGGGGTTGCAGCTCTGGTGAACGGAAAATGGGTGTGGCTCAAGCGTGTTGGTGACAGCGCGGTGCTGAAAAGTGCGTTGAGCAAGACACGATGGTTGTCGTGTCTAGTGCTCGGCCATACGCGTTGGGCAACGCAGGGAATGGTGACTGACAGGAATGCACACCCGCATTTCTCCGGTCACGTCGCAGTCGTTCATAACGGCAATCTCACGAACGCCGACAGGCTGCGAACTTGGCTGAAGGGGATGGGCTATGTCTTCCTTTCCGAAACCGACACGGAAGCTATCGCTCACCTCGTCCACTACTACTATCAGAAGATCGGCAATCTGCGACGAGCGGTGCAGTTGGCGATCAAGGACCTGGAAGGCGACTACGCTATTCTTCTGGCGTCTGCGATGGAACCCCAAGTCTTGGTCGCTGCGAGGAACAATCCACCGCTCCTCATCGGCCTAGGCGACGGGTTCAACATCGTCTCGTCTGATGCACGAGGTATCATCGCGCTCACTCGCAACATTATTTACCTCGTGGAAGGTGATGTTGCGGAAGTTACGCCGGAGGAGGTTCTCATCTTCAATCAGCGTGGCAGGCGGGTGAATCGCAAGATCTACGTCTCGTTGGAGTCGTTGGGCGCTCTGAACAAGGGGCGCTACAGCCACTTCATGCAGAAGGAGATCCACCAGCAGCCTCAGGCTCTCCGCAACACCATCCAACCGGTGCTGCAGCGGGGCTTTTCGCCAACGCTTTTCGGCAAGCGAGCTCGCAAGATCTTCGGTCGTCTCGACAGTATCCTCATCATTGCATGCGGCACCAGCTACAACGCCGGCTGTGTGATGAAGCGTAGGATCGAATCTGTTGCAGAGGTGCCTGTGCGCGTGGAGATCGCTACGCAGTATCATCCGATATTGTCGGCGAGTCCGCATGAACTGGTCGTGGTTATATCCCAGTCGGGTGAGACGCATGATACGAAGGAGGCGATCAAACGGGCGCGAGCGGCGGGTCACAAATATGTGCTCGCCATCTGCAATGTGCCCGAAAGCTCGATTCCGCGTGCGTCTTCGCTCATCTTCTACACCCAGGCGGGGATGGAGGTGGGCGTAGCTTCGACTAAGGCATTCACCGCTCAGCTCGCGGCGCTCATCATCTTGGCCTACACGATTGCCAAGGTGAAAAAGCGGCTTTCCCGCACCGATGAAACTTCGGCGTTGGAGTCGCTCCGAAAGCTGCCGTTGGCCGCCCGGCGGACGCTTGCGCTTGAGCCAGAAGTTCAGGCGTGGGCTCGGTGCATCGTGCGCAGAAGGAGCGCCTTGTTCTTGGGCATGGGGTCCTTTTATCCCGTGGCCCAAGAAGGCGCTCTCAAGCTCAAGGAAATCTCCTACATCCACGCGGAAGCGTTGGCAGCAGGGGAGCTCAAGCACGGTTCGCTGGCGCTCGTCAACAAGCGGTTCCCGGTGGTGGTGTCAGCTCCGAGTGAGGAGTTCCTGCGGGATACGGTCTTGGGCATGAAAGAGGTGAATGCCCGGGGTGGAAAGCTCTACGTGATCACGGACAAGGCGAGCAACCTCGTTGCGTCCAAGAACATCAGGGTGATCTATCTTCCGAAGCACGACCCATTGCATGCCGCAGTTCTGCAGACCATTCTCATGCAGGTGTTGTCCTATTGGGCCGCCGTCATGTTGAAACGGAACGTAGACAAGCCGCGGAACTTGGCTAAGTCGGTTACGGTTTCCTAAGTTGAGTGACCGATTTTGCCCCAATATACTGTCGCCGGCGCAGGTACATTCGTGTATTTGCTCCGGCGGCTTTTTCTTTGTATAATATAGAAACGTATGGATCTTGAGCATCTGACAAAGCATCAGATCGTCCTACTAACCCTTCTTGTCTCTTTTGTTACCTCGATCGCAACAGGGATAGTAACGGTCTCTCTTATGGACCAGGCGCCGCCTGGCGTTACGCGCGTGGTCAATCAAATAGTCGAACATACGGTTGAAAAAGTTGTGCCTGCAAGCCAGGGTGCGGCAACGGCGACGGTCACCGAAAAAACCGTTGTCGTTAAAGACGACGACTTGGCAGCGCAGTCGATCGCCCAGGTGCAAAAGGGAATCATTCGTATTACTGCAAAAGGGGCAAACACCCTGTTGGCGCGCGGCATACTTCTTAATACAAGTGGGGTTGCTATAACCGACCGAGCAGCACTTGCTGCATCGGGCGTGCGGCAGTTTGATGCAATTCTTGTCTCAGGTGAGCGTGTGGCAATTACAATTGACCCGTCAGAAGGAAACTCCACACTCGTCACAGGGATGGTAGCAATAGGCACTTCAACCGGTTTTGCTCCCGTTACATTTGTTGACCCGGCTAAGCTTGCACTCGGTCAGTCGGTTATCCGTATAGATGGGGTGGGCTCAGATACCGTTGGAAGCGGCGTTATCGCGATGCTCCCGTCATCTTCTAGTGGAAACACGGCACATACTGTGCAAGCGAGCGTGGGTGCAGTAATGCCAGGAGCGGTTCTTATGACGCTTTTTGGTGAAGTTATCGGTATCGTTACATCACAATCGCTCACGGCCGGAGGAAATGAATATAGCGCACCTATAAGTACAGCACCGGAAGTTTAAAATTCTTAGGTTTATACTAAAGCTATGCCACCATTTAACCACTTCACAACGAAAGCAAAAGAAGCAGTTCGCCGAGCGCACGAGCTGGCTGTTGAACGCGGCCAAAACCAGGTTTCCCCGATGCATCTTTTGGGCGCACTTCTTTTGCAAGAGGAGAGTGTGGTTACTTCGGTTTTAGAAAAGCTTGAAGTAGATGTTATCTTGCTTACCGACACCGTACTTGAGGCACTCGAAGGCACTCCGGGAAGTTCAGTCCTTTCTCCTTCATATCAGCTTTACTTAACACCAGACCTCGTACAAGCGCTTGAGCGTTCGGCAAAAATCGCAACCGAACTTCACGATGAGTTCGTTTCAACCGAACATCTTTTTATCGCACTTATCGACGTTGCTGGTTCTGCGCGCGATATGCTTGCACGCTTCCGTGTGACACGTGAAGGCGTTGCCCGCACACTAACCGACCTGCGTGCGGCAAAAACGGCACCAACCGAAGGCAAGAAATTTCGCGCACTTACCAAATATACTCGCTCGCTTACAAAAGCCGCGCTTGAAAATAAGCTCGATCCGGTTATCGGCCGCGACCTAGAAATTCAGCGTGTGATCCAGATTCTTTCCCGCCGCACAAAAAACAATCCAATTCTTATCGGCGAAGCGGGTGTTGGAAAAACCGCCATTGCAGAAGGTCTTGCCGCACGCATCGCAACCGGCGACGTGCCCGACAGCCTTCGCGACAAAGACCTCGTATCGCTCGACTTAGGTTCTCTTATTGCTGGCACTAAATACCGCGGCGAATTTGAAGAGCGACTCAAAGCGATAGTAAAAGAAATAGAGCGCTCAGAAGGAAAAATAATTCTCTTTGTTGACGAAATTCATACCATGATAGGTGCTGGCGCTGCAGAAGGTGCAATGGATGCTTCTAACATGTTGAAGCCTGCACTTTCGCGTGGCGACTTGCACGTTATCGGTGCCACAACGCTTAAGGAATATCAAAAACACATTGAACGCGACCCGGCATTCCAACGCCGCTTCCAGCCAGTACACGTGCTTGAGCCTTCGCTTGACGATGCAGTTGCCATATTGCGCGGTCTTAAAGAAAAATATGAGCTCTTCCACGGCGTGCATATTACTGACGACTCGCTTGTTGCCGCAGTACAACTGAGCGCCCGCTATATCCCAGACCGCTTTTTGCCAGATAAGGCGATAGACCTCATCGATGAAGCAGCTTCAAGCTTGCGCATCAGCCTAGAAAATAAGCCGCCAATTCTTGAAGATGCCCACCGCCGTATCATGCGTCTTGAAGTAGAAAAAGAAGCGCTTCGCAAAGAAGCTGAGGGTGAAGACGGCACACGCACTGCTAAAGTGCGCGTCAAAGATATCGAGCGCGAAATCGCTGAGCTTCGCGAAAAAACAAGCGAGCTAGAAATGCGCTGGAAGAACGAAAAGCAAATTCTTGGAGATATTAAATCAATAAAAAAAGAATTAGAAAGCCTACGCATTGAGGCAGAAGGAGCGGAAGCATCGGTTGATCTTTCGCGCGCGGCAGAAATCCGCTATGGGGAAATCCCATCTCTTGAGCGCGAACTTGAGCAAAAGCAGAAGCGCCTGAAAAAACTTCAAAGCTCACGACGCTTGCTTAAAGAAGAAATTGCCGAGGCTGACATTGCGGGCGTTGTTTCCCGCTGGACCGGTATTCCAGTTTCCCGAATGCTTGAAGAAGAGGCAGAACGCCTCTCGCGCATCGAAGAAGAGCTCAAGCATCGCGTTGTGGGCCAAGACGATGCTGTCAGTAAAGTGGCCGACGCGGTTAAACGTTCGCGTGCCGGTATTTCCGACCCGAACCGACCAATCGCCTCGTTTATGTTTTTGGGGCCAACTGGTGTCGGCAAAACAGAGCTTACGCGCGCACTTGCCGAGTTTATGTTTGACGACGATAAGGCGCTCATTCGGGTGGATATGTCCGAATATATGGAAAAGCATTCCGTTAGCAAAATCATAGGTGCTCCTCCAGGCTATGTGGGCCACGAAGAGGGTGGAGCGCTTACCGAACTCGTGCGTCATCGCCCATATGCTGTGCTTTTGTTTGATGAAATTGAAAAGGCACACCCGGAAGTCTTCAACATTCTATTGCAAGTTCTGGATAACGGATACCTAACCGACGCTAAAGGCCGTCGCGTGAACTTCCGCAATACCATAATCATCATGACCTCCAACATTGGCGCGCAATACATTGACCGCATGGAGCAAATCGGCTTTGCGATGGACGGTACCGACGCACGCAACTATGTCGTTGCAAAAGAAAAGGTAAGTTCGGCACTTAAAGATTACTTCCGCCCCGAGTTCCTTAACCGTATCGACGAAATCATAATCTTTAATATTCTTTCTCCGGAAGCCGTGCGCGATATCGTAACGATTCAGGTAAACGAAGTTATTGGGCGTCTCTTAAGTAAAGACATTGCCCTTACGATTGCTCCGGAGGTATACGAATACTTAGCAAAAGAAGGCTACAACCCGCATTATGGTGCGCGCCCGCTGCGCCGGCTCATACAAGATAAAATCTTAACCAAAGTCGCAAGTGCAATTGTTTCGCGCGGCGTACTTTCAGGCGGTAGCGTTGCCGTCGGCATGAAGGGAGATGAATTTACCTTCGATATAAAAAAGACGGGCAGGGGAGCAAAAGGAATGAAAATCCCTACAGCCGCTGCATTGGGCGAAGAGAAGGTCTCTTAAATAAAAGTAAATAGGCAAAAAGAAAAGGCCGTCCTCCAAGCGGCCTTTTCAGGTTAGTGCTTGTCGAACGGCCTAGGCGGCGCGGCGGCCACGTTGTTCGCGGGTGAGCGACTTAAACCGTATCCACGCCTCCTCCATCATGGTCTGCGTGTACATAATCCTCCGGCGGGTGGGGAACATCTTCTGCCACCACTTCTCGTCGCCGAGACGGCGGACGAGCGCTGCCATCGGGCAATCGGTAGCGTCGTAGTAGGAGGGTGCTGTTTTCGGATGAATAGTGCCCGAGATGAGGCCGACGTATCGCAGTGACCCCTCGGCGATGGAATTCCTTTCACGACGGAAACTCTTCTTCCGTTCCTCCCGATAGTGACGCTCTGCATTGTTAATGCGGAGCAAAAATTCGCTTATCTCCATCGCTCTTCTCCCAAAGCCGCAATAGCCGGCGGTGACGGGTGGCCAAAATAGCCTGTGGCGAACCACTATCCTTAATTATACACCTAAATATAGTAATTGTCAAATATGGAATATAGGCTCAAAAAGCTTTGTAGTTTGGGTCTTTTTAGAGTATTTTAAATAGGTTCTTTCGCGTTCGAAATATGCGTCGGTGGTAGAGTGGTCAATTACAACAGGCTGTAAACCTGTCGCCTTCGGGCTACGTAGGTTCGAATCCTACCCGGCGCACAAATAGCCAAAGTCCGGCCCATGCGGCCGGCTTTGTGCTATTTGTAGCTGTCCGGATGGATTCGAACGGCGAGCGCGGGGTTACCCAGCTAGCAAGCTGGGTCGCGCGAGCGTGGTCAGGCGGAGAAAAAGTTTGACGAAACTTTTTTGAGCGCTTGACTCGAATCCTACCCGCAAAATTTTTTTTGTGACCACATAACAGAAATCGATGAATTTGAGTGAGATTCCTACCCGGCGCACCAGCACAAAAAATCCCGGCAACTGCCGGGATTTTTTGTTGCTCATGTCTGCACGGCTTAGGAATTCTCACGCGTCAGGGGGTCGGGGAGCGACCAACTCCCCGTGGAGGAATATATAAACCGAGTGGTTTATAAGAGCCGTAGGCTCAGGAGTGAGATTCCTACCCGGCGCACATTTGACTCTTTAAAAGATAAGTGTATTTTGAATTGGGCTTTTTGCCAGAAGACATTCGGAGGATTTACGTCATGTCGGAAGTCACTCGCGACGATATCGAAACAGCTCTGCGGACTATGGATGACGCGTGGAATAGAGGCGATTTTCATGGCGGCACGTTTGCGTCTCACGCCGATGACTATCTCAGCATGATCGATGGGGGAAAGCTCATCGACAAAACCGAGGAGCAAGCTTCCCTCGCCTCACATGCTTCGCAACTGGCCGGCAGCACCTTCAAGACCGATATCATTGATTTCTTCCCGCTTGGGAAGGAGATCGCCGCCATCATGGTGCGCGGCACCGTGCAGGCGCAAGGTCGGCCGCCCATTACACTGTCCGGGCTTCTGGTCTGGCAGATGAAGCCTGAAGGCCCGCGACTTGTCCGCTCGGCCACCTACGCGTAGAACCGCGCCGTCCGACAAATGAACTGAGAAGGTCGTCTGCGGGCGGCCTTTTTTTCTTAAACCGCGCAAAAAACCGATGGTATGATAAACGCATGAAGCATATTCGTGCCCTTACCTATACCTTAGGAGGTTTGGTGTGGGTTTTGCTACCTTTTTTAGCTAAGGCGCAAGGTATTGTGCCATGTGGTCAGTCAACGGGTGCTGATCCTTCTCGGGGAGGAGTAGATGTGGGTGCCATAGGCTGCAATTTGTGTCATGTAGGGGAGTTATTTCAAAATCTCATCAATTTTCTTGTTGGCGTTTCGATTCCTGTAGCTCTTATAATGTTTGGCGTTGCAGGCTGGATAATGTTTACATCCGGCAGTAACCCAGAGCGTCATAAAAAGGGAAAAAAAGTCTTCCAATCTGTTTTCATTGGCTTTATTGTTGTTGTTTCGGGCTGGCTTATTGTTCAGACGATTTTAAGCGTTTTAGTAAGAGACGAATTTATTATTAGCGACTGGCGGAGCCTTAATTGCGACGCCACTGACGCCACTCGCATTGATCAAGCAACCGGAGAGTGGTCTGCAGTATTTGACAACGTATTAGGTACGGTACCCACAGGAGGGACAAGTATTACTGGAACGCCAAATTGTACCAATGGCACGTACAACGAAGCAAAAAGAGGTTGTGTTGATGCAAATGGCCAAATAATTGATGTGCCCACATATGGAGGCGGGGGGCGAGGTACTGGAGACTGCTCGGCTGCTGCGTTTCGGGCAGCGGGTGCAAGTCCTCAAAGTGCACCTGTATATTCCTGTTTATCAAGCCATGAAAATGCAGCTTGTGATCCAACCGTCTGCGGCGACAACGGATTTTCATGCGGCCCGCTCCAGATTAACATTACTGTGCATCAAGTGGTGTGCAATGGCGCTAACTATGACTGTCCTTCCGCATTTGACTCGAGATACACTGGTTCTCATCATGATGTAAAAACAGAAGACAAAGTGCTTGCTGATAAGTGTCGGCAGCTGCTGCAAGATCCTGCATGCTATGTTCAGACCGCTAACCGTATTGTTGACGCCAAGAAAGGGTATGGGGACTGGAGCACTCATGACATGTGTGGCGTATAATTTAAATATCTATGTATCTTAAAACTATTATTATCTGTGGAATCATTCTTTTTGTAGCGCTTATTGGCGTAGGCGTTTTCTTTTTACTTGGCAATTCTTCTGCACCTACCAATTCTGGTTCAAATGCCCCAGTGGGGGGAAGTAGTCAACAAGGCTCAAATTATTCAAATACCAATACATCTTCAAATACGGGGGGGACGGGTCAATCAACCGTTATCGTAACTCCAACGCAACCAACGACCGGAACCTCTACTTCGCAAACGTCTCGCACTCTTGCAATAAGTACAAACGATGGAGCAAGTGTTATGGTGCATGATTTTAAAAGTGATCCAAATACTATTCTTCATCCGTCCCTTTCCGGACATTATTATCTCGCAGGAGGGATTGATCCGGTGCCTACAACCCCTTTTAGAACTTTCTATCTCGACTCCGACCAAAGCTTCCGCGTGACGCTGTTTGAGGAGCCTCTCGGACAAACTCGCCTTGCTGCTGAAAATGACCTTATGCAACGCCTTGGAATACAAGCGAGCGAGATGTGCAGATTAAAATATATTGTGAGCGTCCCAGAGTGGGTAAATGAAATATATTCAAACAAAGGGAATTTAGGGTGGAGCTTTTGCCCGACTGGTACGGCTCTGCCCTAGGACTTTACTTTAATCGTGCTTCGGGTTATATTCCTTGGGTCATTATGTCACGACCCCGACGCTTTGGTCGGGGCCCCGACTGAAACGTCGGGGGATAGATAAAAATAATTATATGTCCCAAGATCGATTAATCAAACTCGCCTGCACTAAATGCAAGCGCATAAACTATTGGTCCAGCAAGAACAAAAAGCTTGTTGAACGTAAAATAGAGCTCAAAAAGTATTGCAAATGGTGCAAGGCTTCTACGGTTCATAAAGAAGCGAAAAAATAATTACCGGCCTTAGGCGGATTTAAACAACCTGCTTTGCAGGTTGTTTTCAGTTATGTAACTGCTATAGTAGGTTCAAATGAAGTCTAAGGATGCAGAAAAAACCAAAGCAATAGAAATGAGAAAGAATGGTTTCTCCCTGAATGAAATCAGCACAAGCCTTAAAATTTCAAAGAGCTCAGCTTCTCTGTGGGTTAGGAGTGTACCTCTTTCTTTGAAAGCACAGTCTCAAATTTTAGAGAAACGCGAATTGGGTAAGATTAAGGCGAAAGCATCAAAATTTGCTCGTACAACAGGGCGGTTAAAAGAAGCAGCCGCTTTTGCCGATGAAATTGTCTCAAGCGTTTCAGACAATAAGAATTATTCGCGAGTTTATTGCGCGCTTTTGTATTGGTGTGAAGGTGAAAAATCGAAGAATGACGAATCATTATTTTTTACTAACTCTGATCCTTTGTTAGTAAAAACCTACTTGAGAACATTACGGGCGGGTTTTGAGACAAATGAGAAAAAATTTCGGGTCTGCATTCATTTGCATAGTTATCATAATTCTAAAAAACAGTTGCTTTTTTGGTCGCAAATCACTAATATTCCTCTTGCACAGTTCATAAAGCCCTATCGAAAGCAAGATTCCGGAAAAAACGTTAAATTAGGATATGCAGGTTGTGCAAGTGTACGGTATCATGACGTCAGAATTGCTCGGCAAGTACAGGCAATTGCACGAGCTTTTTTGAAAAAGGGCCCATAGGCTAATGGTAAACTGCTTCTCTCCAAAAGAAGATTTCGAGGTTCGACTCCTCGTGGGCCCGCAACCAAAGCAAAAACGACCCTTGTGGTCGTTTTTGCTTTGGGAGGACAGAGTCGAAGGCCACAGGCACGACTGGTGCCGAGGCGGGGTCGCGGAATTTTGCATGCGTCGGCAGGCAAAATATCTGTGACCGCACTATCCTTACTTTAAAAACTCCTTTGCCAGCCGCAGAGCCTCTGCTTTGTTTTTTATCCAATGAATGTCAGGATTGCGCTTAAAGAAGCGCATTTGGCGTTTAGCATATTTACGCTCTCCGTTTGCAATACGTTCTATCAATTCCTTTTTACTTATTTTTTTATCTAAATACTCGGCCAGGAGAGTGAACTCGAAACCAAGCTCGCTGTAGCGTTTACTCGACAATTTTTTCCGCAAAGACTTTGCTTCGGCAAGCATACCGCTGCGTAAGCGTGACTCTACACCTTTGCGCAAATTTTTAGGCTCTCTAAGACCTAGCCATAACACTTCATAAAGAGAACTTTTTGTAAGCTTGGGTACTTTGCCAAGCACCGTAGCAATTTCTATCGCGCGGATAACACGTACAATATTATGCGGGTCGACACGCCGAGCACTCTTGGAGTCTAGTTTTGTAAGTATTGTTAAAAGTTGTTTTGGCGATTTTTTAGCAAGCACTGCACGCAGTTTGAGGTTAGGAGGGACCAAGGGAAGTGTGTTGTGCAAAAGAGACTCCGCATAAAAGCCTGTGCCGCCGACAGCAAGCGGTACCTTTTTTTGTTTTAAGAGTCGCACGAGTATTTTTTCTGCAGTCTTTTGGTATTCCCCGGCACTATAGCGCCGCGCTGGATTAGCAACGCCTACCATGTGACCTTTTTCAGCCCGCGAGATTACGTGCATTCCACGGTAGATTTGTCGGGAATCAGCAGAAATAACCTCGCCGCCAATTTTGCTTGCAAGAAACATCCCGAGCGATGATTTGCCTGAGGCAGTAGGACCTATAAGCGCGATAACTTTTGGTTTCTGCACTCCTCACTTGTACAGTGTTTGAATAAAAAAAGAAAGAAGGCTAGAATGCCCTCGGCTGCACACCGTGTGCACAGCAAAATAGACTGGAGGACTAAAATGAGCAACTTATCCCCGACGCTTCGCGACCTAATCGCGAAAGCGCTCAAGGAAGCGAAAGTTTTGACTCTGCGCGATGTCACAGCCGGCGAGGAGCCGTTTCTTTACTCCTCTGGCAATCATGAGCCTGGGTATCTGATGTTCAAGGGGCTCGTGAGCCGTTCGTTGATGAAGGCGTTCTGTCACCATCTTGCTCACAAGGTGCTTGAGCAGTTTCCGGACGTCGAATAT
>JACMMG010000041.1 GCA_014379165.1 Candidatus Parcubacteria bacterium | reverse complement strand
TTTTGCCGCTGCGCACGAGGCCTTCTACTATCTCGAGAGCTTGCTCGCCGTTGTCCGGTTGAGATACGAGCAGTTCGTTTATTTTGACTCCGATCTTTTTTGCGTACTCCGGATCAAGCGCATGTTCTGCATCTATAAAAGCGCATACACCGCCTTTTTTCTGCGCTTCTGCAATAGCGTGAAGTGTAAGGGTCGTTTTGCCGGAAGATTCAGGACCAAAGATTTCTAAAATGCGTCCGCGCGGATAGCCGCCGATACCTAATGCCCAGTCGAGCCCAATTGAACCGGAATGAATAACATCAACATCCACCTTCGGTGTATCACCGAGTTTCATGATCGCCTCGTCGCCGAATTTGGTTTTTATCTCACGGATAGCCGCGTCTATCGCACTTCCACCCCCGCTGCTTGCTCCCATAGTCTTCTCTGGCTTTTTTTCTTTTGCTTTCATAAATCAGTTACATCGTTACCTCTTTTTAAATTCCTACCTCGAGCAATTTACCCAGTACTGACGGCACAATAGTTTAAAACAGTAATATGAACTTCACGGGAAACTTGGCGGCCAAAACGGTCAGTCGCCGCGACGGTGAATATAGCATATCCGGGGGCGGGGGAAAGTGCCGCCGAGAAATGTCCACTCTCATCCACGTAAGCTGGCAGGCCATTTATAGTAAGGAAGGAAATATTTTGTGCTTCTCCGGAAAGCAGTACTCGACTGCTTGAAGTAGCACTGCCATCATAAGGAGTTTCAATACTAAGGCGGGGGCCTTCAATGATGCGGCGCCCCTCAAACAGCCCGTATCCTGCAATAGCGCACAACAGAAGTACTAATGGAACAAAGATGCGCAATTCGCGCCGCAGAATAAGCCTGTTCATGCTTCTTCAGATTTATCCTGTTCGGTTCCTCCTGGACCTCCTCCGAGTATTTCACGCGGTTTGGCACCATCGGAAGGGCCAATAACACCCCGTTCTTCAAGCATGTCCATAAGGCGGGCCGCGCGCGCGTACCCAACCCGGAGCTTACGTTGAATATAAGAAGTTGAGGCTTTGCCTGCTTCTGTAACGGCGGTTTTTGCGGCCTCATACATATCGTCGTCTATTTCATCGTCCTCACCTCCAAATCCGCTGCCAGAACTTCCTCCGCTGCTGGTTGGTGTTGGGCCTCCTATTTCTATAGGAATTTCAGCCTCGTTGTTGTTTGCTATAAAGTCGGTGACTTTTTTTACTTCTCCTTCGCTGATATACGCGCTTTGGAGACGCACAGGCTTGTTCATATCGGAGGAAAGGTAGAGCATGTCTCCTGCTCCAAGAAGCGTTTCCGCGCCGCCTTGATCCAAAATAGTGCGTGAGTCTATTTGTGAGGCAACCTGGAGTGCAATGCGCGAAGGGATGTTGGCCTTGATGAGGCCGGTAATGACATTTACCGATGGCCGCTGCGTTGAAAGCAGAAGGTGGATACCGACCGCCCGACTCATTTGTGCCAAGCGCACGATTGCCGCTTCAAGTTCGCGGGGGAAGGTCTGCATGATATCCGCTAATTCGTCGATAATAACGACGATATACGGCATGCCTTCCGGTACCGGCTGGCTTTCGTCAGGTGTACCTTGTTTGCGCAATTTTTCAAGAGCAGGTGTGAGAATATTTTGATGATATGACTCGATATCGCGCACACGCTCGGCTTCGAGAATGTTATACCGGCGTTCCATTTCTTTGCCGGCCCAGCGCAACGCAGCGATTGCTTTCTTCGGATCGGTAATAACCGGCGTTAGAAGATGGGGGAGCGAACGGTACAGCGTAAGTTCGACACGCTTCGGGTCGATCATAATAAAGCGCAGCTGCTGCGGCCCGCAGCGATAAATGAGCGAGTTAATGATTGCATGTATCGCTACCGACTTTCCAGAACCAGTTGCGCCGGCAACAAGCGCATGCGGCATCTTCGCTAGGTTTCCAAATAAAGAGCTACCAGCGATATCACGGCCGAGTGCCACCATCAGAGGCTTCGGTGAGTCGATAAAATCCGGCGATTCAAGCAGTGTCCCAAGCCCCACAGTTACCTTAGCGGAATTTGGTACTTCAATACCAACAAGCGATTTGCCCGGAATAGGAGCCTCAATTCGGATGCCGCCTTTAGCTGCAAGCGCAAGGGCGAGGTTTTGCTGGAGGGCAACAATTTTTGAAAGCCGCACGCCTTCGGCGGGCTTGATCGCGTAACGGGTAACCGATGGGCCGATTGAAATTTCATCAAGTTCTACAACGATGCCGAAGTTAGCGAGCGTACGTTTAATGATATTGGCGTTTGCTTTAATGTCTCCAACTCCCGGTCTTCCTTTGTCCCTCTCAAGAAGAGAAAGGGGAGGAGGTGTGTATTGCCCTAGGAGATTTTTCAGGCTGGTCTGTGGCATACCGCTTTCTTTTTTAACGGAGGGAGCAATGGCGGGTGTCGTAACCTTCGCCTCGGCTTCGTCATATTCCTCTTCAACTTCTTCCTCTTTTTCGTCCATGAGCTCCAATCCGCTTATTTCCGGTTCTGTTTCTTCTTTGCTACCTCCGCGAGAGAAGAGTTTTTTTATTGCGCGGCGTATGGCATAGAGGGGCTCCAAAGAAATTCCTCCTTCAAGTAGTACAAGAAGAGAAATAAGCGAAAGGCCCCCAAGTACAATTAGTGCAACATACAAGTCTACATAGCGTACGAGCGGGTTGGCGATCGTTTCTCCAATAAGTCCTCCGCTTTTTGCATTGACGAGCGCGATAAATCCGAGCCCAGAAAGTACGAAAGTAGCGCTAGCGATTATCTTAGTGGGCGTAAGCCCGCTCCATTCTTTTCGCAAAGAGCTGCCTGCCAACAAAAAAAGAAGAACAGGTAATAGGAAATAGCCTACTCCAAGCAAATAGGCAAATAAGCGGAAAATGTCTTCACCTGCGCCTCCTGCAATACCGAAAGCCGCCAAAGTAAAAAATGATGCCGCAACAATAAGAAGGATCGAAATGACGGCTCTTTTGGTGTGATCAGGAATCGGAGTAAGAGTGCGGGAATTTCTTTCCGCCTTGCCGTTTTTACGCGCCATAGCCACATCATCATACCACGCAAGGCACAACTTGTTCGGCACAATTGCGGGCTTGCGTGTAATGCGGGCCCGCGATACTCTAAAAGACGTGGAGGTGTCTCTTAGGGCAGTAAAATCATAAAAGACATGCCAAAATTTTTATAGGACAGAATATATGAACTCAGAGGAAAATTTCCATAAAATCGTTTTACAATCAATCCTTTTTAAAGGACGACAAGATTGGTATTTTTGCTACCTTAAGTCAGAAAAGATAGCGCATGTGCTTTCAATATTGCTGCAGGCTTCTGATACAAAAGACCTTGAAGGTCTCCTTCACAATGCGGTTGAGATCCCACACTCAATACTGCATTTTGCTGCAGGAGAAATTACTGCAGAGTCTCTTTTGGCGGATATTCTTTCACTCGTAACTGATTTACGTCTTGCCAAAACTCGGGGCTTTATTCGAGAAGAAAACGGGCACGTGCTCATACACGAGTACGAACAGATAGGCGAAAAAATTGCCAGCGACAACCGGCCCTCTCCTTTTATTTCAAGTAATGATTTTGTTTTGCCAGTAATAGAGCAAAAAGAGCAAGAAAACCTCCTTTCTCAAATGCCCGCCTTTGTTTCTAGGAGCCCACTTAAAGTTAAAGACGAGCATAAAGGACAAATTAAGCTAAAGGACAATAAAAGACATGAAGGACGTCAGCCAGAAAGAATGTCTCTTATTCTTGATTTAGTTAAGAAAAATAACGGTATTTCAATAAAAGACATTTCCAAAAATGTTCGGGATTGTAGCGAAAAGACGATTCAGCGCGAGCTAGTGGCGCTTATTCATCAGGGTCTAGTCCGTAAAGTAGGGGAGAGGCGTTGGAGTCTATATTTCCCTACCATATAAGAGTGAAGCCAGGGTGAGGTCTTCCATTGACCTCACCATCTGCCTGGTATATAGTCCCATGCGTGGTTGCGTAGGGGGAAAGGGCTCTGGTTTAGGGCTTGGCTGCTTTTACGGCGCTCCTGCTTATCCACAGGGTATTTCAAGGCTTTTCTGGCCTGCCATATATAATTGTGTCTAGCGGCTGAAATCCGCAGGGCATTTTTTGGCAGAACTTTCAGGAAGCTCCTGTTCGTTGACAATTTAAAAAAATGAAAGCATCACAATAGAGGGTTGTAAGCCCTATAGGGTTTTAACCGTCTATATGTATAGTACGTTTCCGTACTGAAATTCCTTGTCCCTTTTCGGCTGCTAACGACTGAATTTCCCCATCCCTCTCTTGCTACCAAATGTGTTTTGTGCGCTCGCCCTTCCTTTCTTTTTAGAGAGGCGGCAAGTGGCCAAAACCAGGTAGACCTGTTCGTTTTATTGGTGATTATTAATAAATTATTCGTTCGATTATTAAGTATGACTATTACTCACAGTTCACGGTTTGTTGCTATAGTCGCAGGTTTCGCAGTTGCAGTTGCGCTCATCGCAGGTGCTTTTGTGGCTCCTAAGGCACAAGCAGCAGCCCTCACACAGACACAGATAAGTGCAATCATCTCGCTCCTCCAGTCATTTGGTGCTAGCGCAGATGTTATTGCAAACGTTTCTGCTTCGCTCAACGGCGGTACTCCTACTTCAGGAGGCTCAACCGGTGGCAGCAGCACAAACGCAGCATGCTACGCTTGGACTCGCGACCTCTTGCAGGGTTCAACTGGCGCAGATGTAATGGCCCTTCAGATTTTCCTTAACACCGACCCGGCGACTGTAGTCTCCGCTTCAGGTGCAGGTTCAGCTGGTATGGAGACTCAGACCTTTGGTCCTATGACCAAGGCCGCAGTCATCAAGTTCCAGATGAAGAACGGCATTACTCCAGCAGCAGGTTACTTCGGCTCAATAAGCCGCGCTAAGGCTGCAACCATGTGCTCATCGACTCCGACTCCTACCCCAACACCGGGCACGGGCGGCGCCCTTGAAGGTGGCGAAGGTTCTCTTGATGTAAACGGCACTCTCGGCGATGTCGAGAGCGATGTTGACGAAGGAGACAGCGATGTTAAGGTTCTCGGCGTCGAACTCGAAGCCCAGGATTCTGACATCATGATTGAGCGCGTTGACGTAGAAGTCACGCTCTCTGGTACTGGAAGCAACAACCTCGATCGTTATTTTGAAGGCCTCTCGCTTTGGCTTGATGGCAAGAAGATCGGTGAGTTGGATGCAGATGAAGGCGATGAGGACAGCGATGTCTACTCATTCCGCTTCACAGGTCTTAAGGGCGTCATCCGCGAGGATGATACAGCCGAGCTGTATGTTTCCGTTGACGCGGTCAACAATGTTGACACTGGCGACGTAGCAAAGGCAATCAAAGTTGAAATTCCTGAAAACGGAATTCGCGCAGTCGATGCGGAAGGTATCTCTGACACCTACGTATCTGCAGCCGACAACTTGGAGGAAACTGGCATCAACGTAGTTGAAGCTTCTTCTGGAGATGTTGACCTCACTGAGGGCGATGAAAACCCAGAAGGTTCAGTTGTAACCGTTGACGAGGATGATGACACCACTGGTGTTTCAGTTCTCGCCTTCGACCTCGAGGCAAATAATCAGGATGTCGTCGTCGACGCTATCCCGGTTGGCCTCACTGCAGCTACCACTACTGCTAGCTTCACACAGCCGATGACTCTTAGCGGTCCGGTCAAGCGCGCTATTCTTAAGATGAACGGCACGACTATCGACACTAAGACCATCCCAGGCACTGCAGCAATGAGCTACACTGTTGTCTTCGATGATCTCGATATCGACCTTAATGAAGGCGATACTGCAGAATTCGAAGTCTTGGTTGACCTCAACAATGCTGACTGGACGAACTTCGCTACGGGCACTACGCTCTATGCGACTACCTCCGGTAGCGGCACAGGTTCTACTGAATGGGACATCGAAGACTCAGAAGGAGACAGCATACAGCCTGACGGATCAGTCACGAATGTAGGCGAGAAGCTTATATTCCAGACAAGCGGTATCTCCGCAGCCTTTGTTAGCGCAAGCGAATCAAAGACCTTCGAAGCTTCTATCGCTGGTCAGAAAGATGTTGGTGAGTTCAAGATTGTCGTTGATATAACGGCAGTTGGCGACGACATGTTCATCGACAAGTCAGTAACTGCTGATCCTGATCGCAATGGTATGGGTTCTGCAGGCACAGGCTTCCAGTGGGCAACCACAACGGAGTCTACAACCGGCAGCACTACGCCGATTGCACAGACTGTTACTGCTTCCGGCAGCACATCTGGCGACTCTACTAATACCTTCAAAGTTAACGAAGGTGAGACACGACGCTTCACCGTTACGG
The DNA here is from genome assembly GCA_014379165.1 of Candidatus Parcubacteria bacterium. GTDB lineage: Bacteria > Patescibacteriota > Minisyncoccia > Phycocordibacterales > SBAW01 > GWA1-54-10. The sequence goes on along the minus strand of JACMMG010000041.1, from coordinate 7,266 downwards.
TTAGCCTCGAGTCCAGCAACGATGGTGTTGCTGCGGTACAGCTCACAGGTATCAACTGGGCGACTGCAGATGGCGCTTCATCAGCGAACTTCTACACGTCGAACATGAGCGACTTCAAGACCGATCTCTTGACTCTCCTCATCCAGTAAGCACGTGTGACTATGCGATCCTGATGGCTTAATGCCATACGGGTAAGCAACAAAAAACCACTCCGCAAGGAGTGGTTTTTTGTTTTGTCTAAACCCTCGGCAAAAGGGGAGTGATCTATACATGCAAATACGGAGGACGGTCCTCCGGAGCAGGTGTCCCTGCACTGATGCTATACTTAATTTTACGTATGAACGGCTTTTTTAAGGGGGATTTTTTTAAGTTTTTTTTCGGCTTTGCGGCTATTATCGCAGTTGCCTTCGGCGTCCTCATAGCAACATCCGCTTTTGCACCGCTAGACCCAGATGCCGTTCCTAACGTCGCCCATCCCGACGACTACTAAATACATTCCGGAGGACCGTCCTCCGTACGGAGGACGGTCCTTGGCAGGCTTCGGACCTTATGCTAAATTCCTGCCATGTTAAGGAAGCATTCTTTTGTGGAAGGCGAGACCTACCATATCTACAATCGGGGCGCCCATAAGCAATCAATTTTTAAAGATAAAATCGATTACGCCCGATTTCTGCTACTTCTTCATATCTCAAATACCAAGAAAGCTATTGAGACTCGAGAAATCCTTAAAAAATACGGAGGACGGTCCTCCGGAGAGGTATTTAAAGATATCAATGGAGACAGAGTAGTGGAGATAATTTCTTATTGCCTTATGCCGAATCATTTTCATTTGGTGCTTCGTCAAAAAGAAGAAAACGGTATCACTATTTTTATGAAAAAATTTGCTACAGCCTACTCGATGTACTTCAACAAAAAATATGAGCATAGTGGCACCCTGTTCCAGGGGCGTTTCAAAAGTAGCCATATAAACAACGAAGCATATTTTCGCTATATATTTTCTTATGTACATCTAAATCCACTCGACATATTCCAACCTGGGTGGAAAGAGGGAATTAAAGATATAAATGGAGCAAAGAATTTTCTTAAGACATACCCGTACTTTAGCTTGCCAGACTATCCAAAAAGCAGCCGCCCCGAAGGCTCCGTTCTATCTTTTGAAGATATGCCGGATTTTCTCAAGACGCAAAATGATCTGGAAGATCTACTCACATGGCATAATACGGAGGACCGTCCTCCGGAAGTATGGACGCTTGACAGGGGGTTAGTGGAAGTGTAAAAAGAGGGCGCTGAAATGAAAGAGTTTTTAATAAAGATTTGGAGATTTCTCAGGTGGCCGCTCGGCATTCTGGTGGTTTTGTATGTGGCACTTGTCATTTACCGCATCCCTGCAGTAGGGGAGAAGGAGCGTACTGAGGAGGCCGTGGCGCGTATTCATGCTTCTAGGCTAACAATGGCCGACGTAATGGGAGAGCATTTGCCGCTGCCGCCAAATGAAGAGGAAAATAATGTCACTCTTGCAGGAATAGATAATAATCAAAACGGGATCCGGGATGATGTTGAGCTTGCGATTTTTGCAAAATATCCAAGTGATGCTCGTATCCGCGCTGCTGAATTGCAATACGCAAAAGAATTGCAAATGGAATTCACAGAAGTCTTTAACTCAGAGACTTTAGTTGCAGTGATACAGGAAGAAGACAGGGGCTCTCTGTGCATAGGAGACAACGATCAGCAAATACATGAGGTTGAGGATGCTGTTTTTAATACCGATGTACGCAGGCAAAAAAGAGAAGAAGTTTTCGATAAGTATATGACTTCATACAAACTCTTAAATACAGAAGTATGCGATATTTCTTTGCAGGACTAATTTTCTTTTTACCGTTCACAGTTTTTGCTTCTTGTATCTCCGACAACGTGACGGTCGTATACGTAAATGGTGTTTTCACGACCAAGGAACAAGCTCAGGACGACTTAAAGACCTTGAGGCGCAAATACGAAGCTGCTACTGGTGATCACAGAGCAGAATTTCTCAATGGTTTTAACCCGTCTCATATTACGGGGGTGGGGGATATTGCCAAGACTTGGCTACAAGATCGGGGCGTCACGAATGACTATGATCTGAAAACCATACTCCTCAATCTTCACGATGACCTCTCTACCCAGAAAATTTTATTGGTTGGGCATTCGCAAGGTACGTACTACACCAACGCAATGTATGATTATTTAATTGCGCACGGGGTTCCAAAAGAATCTATCAATATATATAACATTGCGACACCCGCAAGCTTTGTTGCAGGCAAAGGGAAATATCTTAACTCATCCGGCGACAGCTTACTCAGATTTGTTCGTTCATTTGGTTTTAAACCGCTCACAAACAATATTGATCTTGTCTCTTCTGTCGACGAAGCGCTCACAGATTGGCCGGGCCATTCTTTAAGTAGCGCATATCTTGCCGAAGCTCCTGAGAGAATAGTCTCCGATATATCAAATGAACTCGAAGGTCTTAAGGCCAATACAAAAACAACATCACAGGAAGGGTGTTTTACATCTCCTGCCGTAACGGCACTCTATCGTGCCCAAGACTTTGGTTTTAAAGTTACGGACCCAACGGCAATTGCAATAAAAGACGGAGCCATTCTGGGATATAAGGGAGCGGTGGCAGCTGCTCGTATTACTGCAGCACTCGCAAAAGCAAGCTATATAACTATTGCGTCTGCTGCGGAAAAAATTACTCACCCTTTTTCATTTGAAGTTGGGACTCCTGCACAAGATGTAGCAACCTTTGAAGTTTTTAAAGCGCTGTATGGTCCGAGTCTTGAAAGAGTTGATGTTGAAGAGTTAATAAAAAATCAAGGTGCTGCCGTGGTGCTTGCTGGGAAGATAGTAGAAAAACCTCAGCCTGTGGGAGAAGTGCTCGGAGTACAGACTGAAATACCCAGCACGGCGTATCCTGTTGCAAAAATATTTAATAGCAAAAAAAGTAGCTCATCTGATGATGCAGAAACAGCGAGTGTCTCTGAGGAGTCAATCGATTCTCCAAAAGAAATACCAGAGCCAGTAGTGGAATCTAATCCTCCACCAACTGATGATCCTGTTGTACCACCCCAGCTTGAAGTTCCTGCGCCGCAGGTAAGTGGTTATGACCCTGTGGTTATTATTCCGACACTATTTGGCTCACGGAAAGAGAACGGTGTTTGGAGTATCAATCCGACTCTCCATGTATACGATAGTTTGATAAGCACATTCAAAACTAATAGTTATGGAGAAGGGCAAGATCTTTTTACTTTTCCATATGACTGGCAGAAGTCGTACGTTTCAACAGCACAAGAGCTGGAAAATAAAATAGGAGAAATAAAAACAATCTGCGGGTGCAGCAAGGTCGATATCGTAGCTCATGGCACGGGCGGCTTTATAGCTCAGCAATATGTTGATAGTGCAAGCTATGGCAATGATGTAGATCAGCTTGTCCTTCTTGGAACACCGCTTCTGGGGTTACCAAACGCATACAAGATGGTTGAAGCGGGGGAAATAGATTTTGGAAATCCTACTCTAGATGCTCAGGCACAAAATTTTCTTATGCAAGAGGCGCACAGTGCCGGTTTTGAAAATATATTTGCATACATACATGACAACCGCGCGCCGGCATTTAAAGAGATGCTGCCTTTATATAACTATCTCTTTGAGCCCGGATTAGTGTCTTTGCAGTATCCAAATGGGTACGAAGAAAATCCTTTTATCTTAAAAATACTTACGAACTTTTACGATGAGCTTATTGCTGGCTCTGTACGGACTTCGGTAATTCTTGCCGATACCCAGAAGGTGCAAACGCAAAGCGGGTTTGTCGTGCAACCGTCTGATGAAGTGCCACTATGGCCGCATGGCAAACCCGTATCAACATTAGTAGACAGTGGTGACGACTTTACGCCCCGCGTAAGCATTGAAAATTTTGCGGCGGTTGATAAAGAATTTGCTGTTGACCATTGGACACTGCCAACTGCGGCAAAAGATTATATTTTCAAAGTTTTCACCGGCCACGAGCCGATTTGATATTTAAAACTCATTTAAACCGTGAGAGCTTATAGGCTAATTCGCCCGCGACCTATATTTCTTAATTGCGTGAGCAATTGTAGAAATAGGAAGTACTCTTGTGGTGAATTGGTAAATAAGGAAGATGTAGAAAAAAGAGAGGAGGCGGGGAATTGCGAGGTTAAGAAAAAAATGGCATGATCTGCTCTAGAAGTGCAGCAAAATCGTTTGTTGCGCAGAAGGGGACTAGGTCCAATGACGATAGCATCGTTGACAATGGCGCCCGTAGGCACAGCGTGGTTTCCCTCTGGCCGGCAAAGCCTGACGGCTGAACTCGCCGAGCTCGGCATCCCGACCCTGTCCAAGGAATTGGTGCGGAAACACAAGCGGAAAATGCTTGCCGACACCAGGTACGGGGCGGGGCGCTACCTCTGGCCTCTCTCGACCCTCGTCTGGGCGACGACACGGACGTGCTTCAGAACCTTCTGGCGTTGTGTGGCCGTTTTGGCCACGCTGATGCTGGGAATGTTCCTGCTGAACTCGGAAATGGCACCTCTTCTTGGAAGCATCATGGTGGCCGGCGCTGGGTTTGCCTTTGCGGCTCTCGGTACGCTGATCTTCCTCGGCGGGCTCATTCTCCTCCTCAGTGCTCTGGACAGGATCCGCTATTCCCACCGGAGGTTTGAAGGAATCTTCGACTTCATCGACGACGTGATTGCCGCGGCGTCCTACTGGCATCCCGTCTCGCTGAAATGGGCGGTGGATCCTCTTCGGATGCCGGTACCTCTTCAGTTTCGAGCGCGCGATGCTGCTGAAATATCCGGCGTACGTGTCGTCGTACTCGCACTCGACGACGATCCGATCGTGGAAGCACGACGCGGGCTCTTCGGATGGCAACGGGAATACATCGGCGCGTGGGCAACGGGCGTTCCCGAGCTCGACAACGCCTGAACCAGGGCGAACTTTTGGGGCCGGGGAGCGCAAGCACTCCGGCCTCTATTTTTATAAAAGTTTTTTAGAGAAAAAAGGAATTGCGAGGTTAAGAAAAAAATGGCATGCTCTGCCGTAGAAGTGTGGCAGAAGGACCTGTTGCACAAAGGGGCGAGGGTCCAATGACGAATGCAGCTTTAACAAGGCTCACAAATTCCTGGCCTGGCACTCACTGGTCTCTTGGGGCTGATCTTGCAAGTCGCGAGATTCCCCGATTGTCCCTGGAGCGAATACGCGAGTACGAGCGAGCGACGTTCTTCCGGTTCGGCGTATGGCGCTATTTGTGGTTTATTCCGCAGGTTACGATGAGAATCGGAGAACTTCCCTTCTTATGGCCTCGACATTTCCTAGCGTCATTCTTGTTCGTCTTATACGCCGCCGCCAGTATTGGCTCCTTAGGATGGAGCGGACCGTTCGGCCCGATCGGCACTGCGGTGATCGCCGGCATGATCTTTGTCGTCGGCTACCTCGCCATCTTCAGCTGTCTGTACCGCATGGAGGAAATGGAACCGCCTTCGCCCTTTTTTCTGGCGACGAAATATTGGTTGAAGCTTTCAGTCGAAAAGGCTCCTCTCATGTCGCCGCGCCTTCGCCAGCGGGCCCGCGATGCCGCAAGCATTCCTGGTGCGCGGGTGGTGGTGTTGGCGCTCGAGGGGGCTTATCTTCTGCAGGTTAGGAAGGGTTTCTTCCAGCGCTATTGCATCGGCACATGGGGTACGGGTGTTCCCGAGCTCGACAACGCCTGAGCGGGGCGAACTTTTGGGGCCGGGGACGCGAAAGCGCCCCCGGCTTTTTTATTATGTGAGAAAGTTTTTAAATGGAAGATAAAAAATAATCGGCCCGTGGGGCCGATTTGTGTTAGGAGCAAGAGAGCGGGTCAGTTGCGGGTCTACCCTTCTTGCAGCGAGACGAGAATCCGCGTTTCGTCAGAAGCGCCTCTTGCTGGGATAAGTGCCGCCAAGGGAATGAGCGAATGGTCTTCCAGTTGGAGCTGCGTGGGACGATTGCCTCTTGGCGGAACTAAAGTTGCCACGAACTCGCTTTCAAGTCCGCTGCGCTCACCCTTTCCGATACCGCAGTTGATTTTCGCCGGCACGCGCTCGAAGCGCAGCTTTTGCCCCGACCGAGGCCGGGCAATATAGCTGCTCATGTTTCCGCCGAGCGGGTAAAAGAGCGGCCCGCCCCCGGGAGATGCGCCAAGGGTGTAGGTTACTTCCGGATCAAGCGAAGTGCTCGTCGGTCGAAATGTGCCTTGCTGCGACATTTAAGAACCCTCCTTGTCGATGCGGTTGCATGCGACTCAAGTTTGAAAATATCATAGTAGGCAGAAAAGTAAATAATAGGGACTTCTTTTTATACAGACACAAAGGAGAGGAAAATAGGTTAAAAAAGTGCCGACATAGTGTCACGGGGCCAGTTTGCTATAGTGGGAAGACTCCCATGGGTATGAATTTATCAAAGAAAATTGTTTTGACAGTACTTGTGCTCGGGCTTATAAGTGCAGGGGGATACTTTCTGTCCCAGAGTAGAGCACAAAATCCTGAAGCCACTTCTTTTGAAGCGTGTGTTGCTGCAGGTAATCCTGTTATGGAGTCGTACCCGCGCCAATGCAGGAGTGCCGAAGGGGTACTTTTTGTAGAAAAAATTAATGATGGTCTTGAGCCTGTGGCTGAATCTTGGGGTTCGATTTCAGGAACGGTACTTCTTGGCCCCATGTGCCCAGTCATGCGAGACCCGCCAGAGGATCAATGTGCTGACAAGCCCTACCAAACCAGACTTGTGCTTACTAGTGCCGATGGGTCGCGTGTTATAAAGGAATTTAGTTCGAAGAGTGACGGAACATTTTTGATAGATGTACTGCCGGGTGAGTATGGTATCCGTTCGGTTGCTGCTGCAAATATGCTTCCGTACTGTGCATCAAGTGAGATTATACGTGTGCGAATAAACGATACGGCTACCACAAGCGTTTCTTGCGATACGGGCATTCGCTAGTAAGATATATAAATTACATATGGCTGAGGTTAAGACAAAAGTTACTACTGCGAGCGTTAAAGAATTCTTGGAGTCTGTAAAAGACGAAAGGCGGCGCAAGGATGCACAGCAGGTTCTAAAGCTGATGCAGGAAGTTACGAAGGAAAAACCGCGCATGTGGGGCTCGAGCATTGTCGGGTTTGGAATGTTCCACTACAAATCGCAAAGGAGTGCACAGGAAGGGGATTGGCCCATGGCAGGCTTTTCGCCGCGAAAGCAGAA
>JACMMG010000040.1 GCA_014379165.1 Candidatus Parcubacteria bacterium | reverse complement strand
AAACCTGCCTCTGAAAGATCAATAATTGCGAGTCGGTTATGGCCCAAAGAAATTTCTTCTTCGCAGAAAAATCCCGTCGCATCCGGACCGCGATGAGTTGTTGACGAATTCATTGCATCCAGCAATTTCCTATCTTCAAATGTAAAGCCGTTTATCCCGCACATATGCTAATGATACGCTTTTTCAATGGTAGGAATGAGACGCTCAAGGGAGTAGTGCTCTCGCATATAAGAATGCAATGAGGCACGATTAACGTCTTTGACGCTTATGATTTTCTCCGCAATAGCGTGAGGCTCTGACGGGCAAACATACAGTCCCGGGGCAATAAGACTCTTGAACGCTTCGTTGGTCGTAACAACCGGCACACCACACGCAAGCGCCTCAAGCACTGCCTTATCAAGACTTCCTGTCAGGCTGAGATTTATAAATATATCTTCTTTATTGAGGAGCGAAGGGAGTTTTTCCTGAGAGATCGCCCCCGCAAATTCTACAGCAGAAGTATACGGACGACGGGCCACTTCTTTCTGTAGCAGGCGTACATATGCCTGCTCAGGATCGTTAGTAGGCGTTCCCACAATAGTGAATCGGAAATGCACTTTCCGAGCGTGTAGGATATCTAAAACAAAGAGCATCTCCTGCAGACGCTTGCTCGGCGATATCCTTCCTACAGTAATGATCCTCAGGCCAACTCCAGACTGAGGTATGTCAGGCTTAAAGGCGGCGGTATCAATGCCGTGACCGATAATACGCAATTTGTGCGTTGACAGGCGAAAACTTTCTTTTGACGCCGTAAAAACAATATGCACCAAACGTACCGCAATACGAAGTCGTAGGGTAACGCTTTTGTGCACATACCAAAGGGCAACGCGCTTATGCCATATGCGCCAGAAAAATCCTCCCAATACAACATACTCTGGGTTCATATGTACAAACACAGCATCATATTCACTTTGGTGCTTATAGATATATGAAAAAAAACGAATGATACGTACAAGGCGCGAACTGCCATGCTCCTTGCCAAGAGAAAGTACTCGAACATTGGAAGGAAGATGGTGTTCGCCTTCCTTCAGACAAACTACAATGATGCTCTCAAAATATTTGGAGAATTCCTCCACCCACCGATGAAAAAATCCGAGAATGGGGTCATTGCTATCTAGTGTTTGAGTGCAAATAAGAAGCCTCATGCTTGATTTGTACCATACACCTCCTGAAGTAAATCCAGATCCTTTTCGCTATTTTTCAGGAGCATAGCATTTTTCGCTTCGAAAGCTCGCAAAAGATCGAGACCTTCTTTGTCTTGCGGATATAGAGCCTCATATATTTCCCGTAATGCTGCAAAATCTTTAATAAGACAGTGTCCCCCAGCGCCGCGGCCAAGCCGGGCACCCGGATGACCGCTGTCGTCTATTACCTTCAGATGCGAAGGGCCTATGCGCGGGTCAGCCGCGATGGCTTCTTTTACTTGTTCATAGTCAACACCTAACTTCTGCGATAGATCATAAAAAAAGTTTGCATACAGTACTCTGAAAAAAAGAAAGGTATTTCCTGCATATTTGATAAGCTCGCTTGCATTTGAGTCAACAATAGCTTTGTACGGAGCCTGCGGCAATATAGAAAGGACATCCTGTGCGGCAGCATGGTGAAGCGGTGAATCTTTCGCTATACCAATAATATTGCGTTTAGGGTTGGATGCGTCAAAAGCGGCAGTCTTTTCTGCAAGAAATTCCGGGGAATGGAGAATGATGCGATCCGGAAATTCTTCTTGAAACTTTTTTGTTGTACCAGGCAAAATTGTAGATTTTATAACGACAACTTTGTCGGGCCCTACAAGCGGCAAAACGGCCCGAAGAATTGAATCGTCATGACCTTTAAGGGTAGTGGGCGTTGGAACAGCAATAAATACGAAATCACAGGAAGAAATTTTATCTTTATTTTGTCGGTAGGGTTCTTCAAGTGAATAGCGAACAACAGAAAATCCGCGCCGCTCGAAATCATCAGCGTAGTTCTTCCCTATGAATCCTTGTCCGATGAATCCAATTAGCATAAATTATGATATATCATAATGTTTCTTTCCATCGTTTTATCCATTCCTCCTTGGAAAGTAAGGGTATTTTGAGCTCTCCTCGAGAGCCCAACCGTAAAACGTCCATCGTCGTTTCAGCAAGGTCCGACCTTGCTGAAACGATCGCCCCCGCTTCTTTTGCTACCCCAACATCGGACGAGACGACCGGAACCCCGCTCGCGAGGGCTTCAATTATACTAGCCCCCCAACTCTCGTGCCGTGAAGTGCAAAGCACTACATCCGCAGCAGCATAGTATGTAGCTGGGTCCTGCCAGCCAGGGAATTCAACAGGTAGATCCCCTGCTTCTTTTCGCAAAGCATCTCCAAGCTTTCCCTTGCCGAGCATCACGAGCCGAGCGTCAACGCTTGCACGGACTTTTTTAAATACTGAAAGTGCAAGCAGTGGATCTTTCTCTTCTTCAAAACGGCCCACCCAAAGAATAATCTTTCCCTCATGCGGCTTGCGCTCCAGGTTTTGGAAGCGAGCGATGTCTATATATATGGGTAATACACTAACGGGCGCCTTGATACCTATGTTCTCTACTTGTTTTTTTATTTTTTCTGAAACAGCCCGTACCGAATCGGCGTGCCGCAGAACTATCTGAGCAAGGATATGTTTCCACAAGGGCAGCGACTGTAAATCCATATGGACTTGGACATTAAACCGCGCCCCTATTTTTCTTGCTGTGCGCCATGCATACATACCGCGCAGCAGGGGGTCTTGCACAGTAACCACACCAAACGGACCTGCTGGAATCTTTGGCCATATACTTCCCCGCCCCCAAAAGACTACTTCAAGTCTTTCAACCTGGCTTCTCTGCAACTCTATGCGCTTATAAGCTTCACTATGATATATCATAGTATTTCTATCACCAGTTATCATTAAGACGTTCATATCAAATACTACGTGCTACATCGATAATCTCGTCGGTAACTTCTTTCCACGAGCGGATATATGAAAACGCTTCTATTTTTTCTTTATATCCTCGATACGTAGCCTCATCAAGCAGTTCTTCAATTGCAATCTCCATTGCTTTCTTATCCAGCGTATCTACAAACTTTCCAAGTTCTTTAAGGCGCGTATGCATGCCGCTGTCGCTTGCAGTGATAAAAGGTTTGCCGTAAGAAAGCGCTTCGATAATAAAGTTTGAGTTAATCTCGCTTACCGAAGGCACTGCAACCGCATAGCAAGAAGCAATACGTTTTGCATTTTCTTCCGGCGGCAATGGCGTGGTATCAAGCTCTATCTCTGGATACCTCTGTGTGACTTTATTAAATGCTTCTGTAAATGCCGAGATATTTTTATAGCGGATTCCCCGCCCGCTTGCGACGAAGACCTTCTTTTGCGCAGGGGAGTCGCCTCGCTTTTGTGGATACTCATTCTCAAGCACGCGAGCGTTTTTATGCTCGAAACTATATGCCTTGTGCCATATATCTAACTGCCACTGCGTGTTAAATAAAAGAACATCGGCATGACGTACGAGAAACTTCGTCGCTTTGAGCACCAATAACTCTTTAAAAGAAAACACGTGGGGTTTTTCATAAAATTCAGATAGCCTTACCATTTCACCGGTGCGTTCAATATATCCTTCCCATAAAAAATCTCCCCCTACGCGTACCAGAAATTTCTTGCGAAATAGTTTGGCTGCACAAAGTGCAGGAAAGCCCACACTCCAAGTGTCGAGTGCCAAAATATAGTCAGCGCGTAAAACTCCTGGAATTAAACGTAAAAAATAAACAAGATGCCGCAGCCCCCACGGCAGTGCCCGCTCCATGCCGCTCCAGGCCACTACAGATACAGGAATATCCCTGCGTGTAAGCTCATCGCATATCTTCTTGGCATATTTTGATGGCCCTCCGATATCCGGAGGGTATAAAGGCGTGGCTATTAAAAAGCGCATTCTGTAATTCTAACTTAGATTGAAAACCCTCCCGAATACCTTTTGCCGCATATCGCGCGCTAGTAAGTCCCAGTCGTATTTTTCCGTAGCGAGCTTCTGGGCATTGTTTATAACCTTTTTTGTCTGTTCTGGGTTTCCTAGTATTTCTGTAACCGCTTCTGCAATCTGCTTAGGAGAATCCTTATCGACTGCCCAGCCTGTGGGCTCTTTATCGGGGTTGCGTTTGACGTCAAAAAGGAAGTCCGCAATACCGCCCTCTTGAGTCGCAATAACAGGAAGCCCTGCGGCCATTGCCTCGACAAAAGAATTTCCCATACCCTCCGAACGAGAAGGGCGCACAAAAATATCAGCAGAATGTAAATACCGTGGCATATCTTTATGAGTGGTGTGACCTAAAAATTCCACACGTTCTGAAACTCCTTCTTTTTGCACAAGCTCTTTTAGCATATTTTCATCAGGACCCACACCAAGAATACGAAAACGAATATCCTTCGGTAGGAATTTCAACGCACGTATTACGTCGTCTACGGCATTTTTATGTACCAGTCGAGAAGTGGTAATAAGAATTGTCCCCTCATGCGGAATTGGATCACCTGCAAAATGCTTCACTTCAACGCCATTTGGAATAACTTCAAGCGGACCTGCAAAGCCGCGTCGACGTGCCCAATCGCCCAAAAAATTCGAAATGGTTTGTACAAAATCCGCGCGAGTAAATGCGCGAGAAAATAATGGCCATAAAGGACGCATTACTTTTTCTATATATTCGGGTGGATCGCCTTCTTGAAGAGTGAGGAGATACGGCACTCTCGGATTAAGGATTTTAAAGAGGGCGGCAGGAACTCCAGACGAATGTGCCATCATGGCCCATACGCCGTCATAATGATACCGGCGATGAAGCGCATATGCCGTAAGGACCGCAGTGAACTGAAATAACGCTTTGGTGTAGTGAAGAGGAAATCTTTTTAGATCCGTTGCGGAAGGATTAGGACGAGCACAGCCGATACGGTGTATAAGGACGTTTCCTAATTGTTCAACCTTAGGAAGGGTTGAATCGAGCCGGAGCGTTATCATATGAAATTCTATATCCGAAGGATCGATACGGTCTGTTATTTCTTTTATGGCAACGCCATCACCCCCAATGAACTTCGGATAGTACGTCAGGGAAAAAATAAGGATTCGCTTCATGAGTTAATTATCAACTATTTCAAACTCTTCTGCTTGCCCTCTGGTTTCTTTTGCTCCTTGAGCTTGGAGAGGAAGCAGGAAAACGCCCGCAACGCCGAGCGCAACAATACCGCCAAGGCCCAAAAGCCACGGGAGCATGCCCGAGGAGGCAAATCCACCTGGGCTCGCAACTGCCCCAACTTGGCTCCCCTCAGCAGGAGAGCTTGAGGCGTATTGTATTGAAGATGTTTTAGCTGAAGTCTTTTTTGATTTT
>JACMMG010000039.1 GCA_014379165.1 Candidatus Parcubacteria bacterium | reverse complement strand
GAAAATCCAGATATCGTCAAAGCGGGCGCAAAGAAAAAGCATATCGATATCGATATCGACGCACTTTTGGCTATGGACGAAAAGCGCCGCTGGCTTTTGCGTGAGGTGGAAGAGATGCGTGCCCGGCAAAACCAGGTCTCCGACGTTGTAGCAAGAACAACTGACCCTGTGGAGCGCGAAAAATTAATCACGGAAATGAGAGTGCTTAAAGAAACGCTTGGCGCAAAAGAAAAAGAGCTTGAAGATGTGTCGCATGAATGGCAGCTCCTGATGGTACAGGTGCCGAATGTTCCGGACCCCTCAGTTCCTGATGGTGATAGTGATGCCGATAATAAAGAAGTGCTCGTGTGGGGCAATAAGCCGCAATTTGTTTTTACGCCTAAAAGCCACGTTGAACTGATGCAGAATCTTGATATTGCGGACTTTGAGCGCGGCACAAAAGTCGCTGGCTTCCGCGGGTATTTTCTTAAAGGTGACGGTGCGCTTCTCAATTATGCGTTATGGAATTTCGTGCAGGATCATTTTGTAAAAAAAGGCGGGTTCACTCCGATGCTTGTACCGAGCCTTGTGAAGCGTGTAGCATTTTTAGGCACAGGGTACTTGCCGCAAGGTGAAGAAGATTTGTACAAAACTCAAGACGGTGATTTTTTGGCCGGGACCGGAGAAGTGGCAACAATGGCCTATTACATGAACGAAGTAGTTCCTAAAGAATCGCTCCCATTGAAATTCCTTTCGTTCTCGCCGTGCTTTAGGCGTGAAGCGGGAAGTCATGGCAAAGATACAAAAGGCATTATGCGTGTGCACGAGTTTTTTAAGTTCGAGCAGGTTGTCTTGTGCGAAGCAAGTCATGAAGAATCGGTACGCTTGCATGAAGAGCTTACCAAGAACGCCGAAGATCTTTTGCAGATACTTGAAATTCCATACCACGTGGTTATCAACTGTGGCGGCGACTTAGGGTTAGGCCAGGTAAAAAAATACGATATTGAATCGTGGGTGCCGTCGGAAAGCCGCTACCGTGAAACGCATTCCTCTTCATATTTCCACGATTTCCAGACGCGTCGGCTTAATATCCGCTACCGCGATGCAGGGGGTGCTATCCAACACGCGCATTCGCTTAACAACACCGCCTTAGCCACACCGCGCATCCTTATTTCGCTTATAGAAAATAACCAGCAGGCAGACGGTTCGATTCTGATTCCGAAAGCACTGCAGCCTTACTTTGGAAAAGAAAAAATAGATCTACCTGCGCAGGCGGGAAAGACACATCAGTAAGATGGCTCGGGTTGCACTTCCACAATCAAGATTAAAAGCGCGCCGCCGTGCACGTAGGCTACGGCTGGTAATTATTGTAATTGGTTTTATTTTACTCGCTGCCCTGGGTGCTGTGGCACTTTCGTACGCACCTTTTTGGCGCATTTCTACCATTGTGGTAATGGGCGCGGAAAGTATTGCAACAAGTACGGTGCAGGCGTTCGTACAAGAAGAACTCAAAGGCTCACATGCGCTTATCTTTCCAAAAGACAACATTCTTTTGTATCCGAAAGCATCACTCCAACGTGACATACTCGCCGAATTTCCGGCCGTGCGCAGCGTTGTGCTACGTGCACAGAATTTTTCTACCGTTGAAGTCGAATTGCTTGAGCGCAAACCCCACGCTCTGTGGTGCGGTAACGAAAGAGCTGGTACCAATTCGTGTTTCTTGCTGGATGACTCTGGCGTTGCATACGAAAGTGCCCTGAGTTTTACCGGAAGTGCTTATACTCAATATTACGGAGCTACGGTGGCAAACGGAGCACTGCGGCAGTACTTAACCGAAGAAAAATTTAATTCGCTCGATGCGCTTGTAATCGCACTCGCACAAAAGGTACAGAATGATTCACTTTTGTATGTTGCGGTCGACAGTCTCGATGATGTACGGGTTGGGTTTGGAAGTGGGTTTGTATTGATATTTTCATCGAAAGACGACGGCGCCGATATTTACCAGCGCTTTGAACTTACATTAACTTCCGAGCCATTCAAAAGCCGCGCACTTTCCGATTTCGAATATCTTGATCTGCGCTTTGGCGACAAGCTGTACTACAAGTTGAAATAAAAAAGCCGCTGACAGCCAGATCTTTATTCAGCGGAAGGGATTTCGCCTGAATGTGAAGAAAGAGTCTCCCATGTAATCCCACATTCCACACACGGCGACAGCTATTACTCGAGCCCACATGAACTGGAGTTCGTAATACTCGACGCACACAGCAACCGTCCCCATAGCGACACAGAATGACAGGCCATGGATGATTGCGGTTCGCACGAGCCCTTCTGATGTCATCAGATCTTCTCTGTCGAATGTCCATCGGCGATTTACGAAGAAGATGACTACAACGTGCAAGATAAAACCCGCTGCAGTCGCAAGAAGATAGTGGACACCAAGTGCAGAAAGTATCCATGCTGTGGCGAGATTGAACGGCAAGACTGCGGCATTTACGCCCGTGTATGACACGGCGCGAAGAACGATATTCATGGTTCATCTCCATGTCTACAAGCTTTCTTTATCCTACACAGTTTTTGCTCGAGGTCGAGTATGCTACGGTGTATTTTATGCAGGGATTTTGGGGCACATTGCCGAAGCCGTTTTTTGCTCTTGCGCCTTTAGCAGATGTTACCGACGCGGCCTTTCGACGGATTATCGCAAAATACTCCAAGCCTGACGGCCTTGCGACAACGTCAGAGGCAAATTTTGTAATGTATACCGAATTCGTTTCTGCCGATGGCCTTGCCCTTGCACCGGAAGAGGGGCGGGCGAAGCTCATGCGTGATCTTATATATAGTGAGGGCGAACGACCTATCGTCGCACAGTTTTTTTCTTCCACTCCTGAATATATGGAAAAGGCAGCCGCTCTTGCACAAGAGCTCGGATTTGATGGCGTTGATATAAATATGGGTTGCCCAATTGATACAATAGTTGACCAAGGTTCAGGGGCTGCCCTCATAAAAAATTCAGCTCTTGCGGTCAGTATGATAGAAGCTGCACAAAGAGGCGCGCCCAATTTACCCGTTTCGGTTAAGACGCGACTCGGATACAACACCGATATTCTGGAAGAATGGCTTCCTGCACTTTTGTCTGCAAAACCAGCGGCAATCGCGCTTCATGCGCGCACGCGCAAAGAAATGTCAAAGGTTCCTGCCCATTGGGAAAGGATTCGACGTGCAGTAGAAATCCGCAATGAGGTGAAGAGCGAAACACTCATCATTGGAAATGGTGATGTACTTGATCTTGAAGACGCAAAGGCAAAAGCAGAAGTGTCAGGAGCTGACGGCGTTATGCTCGGCCGCGCAATATTCGGAAAGCCATGGTTATTTTCGGAAACATTCCAACATTCTGTAGAATGTTGGAATGTGGAAAAACGGCTAAAGGTGGCTGTCGAGCATACGCAATTGTTTGAAGAGCTTCTTGGTGATATAAAAAGTTTTGCGATCATGAAAAAGCATTTCAAAGCCTATGTTGAAGGCTTCTCAGGTGCAAAAGAGTTGCGCATGGAACTCATGGAGGCGAAGAGTGCTGGCGACGTGGAGCGGATTGTTGAAAACTTTTTAAGCAAAAGTGCGCTAGCATAGGAGCATGAACGACGTATTGCTTACAAACATCTTCTTTACGATTACGGGGCTTGCGGTACTGGTGGTGACCGGCGGGATAGTTGTGTTGTTATGGTATATACTACCGATCGTGCGTGATCTGCGCGAAATAGTTCGCAAGATTCGCAGTGCGGGAGATGCAGTAGAGAAAGATTTCGAAGCGCTGCGCGTCAATTTAAGAGAAGAGGGAAGCAAAAGCAAAGCAATACTGGATGCAGGGCTCGCGTTCGCTGCACGCAAAATAGGGGTGCGACGCAAGAAAAAGGAAGAGGTGGAATAATTATTCATTTTCTAAAATACTATAGAGTGCTTCGCACTATATAAACGTCGTTCCTTCGTAAATAACAATAGATTATTATTTATCTCATTCACTAGTTTATGGCGAAGAAAAATTCTAATACAGGTGCAGCAGTGGGAGTGGGTGTAGGAGTAGCAGCGGCTGCCGCTGCGGCAGCGGGCGCATACTGGCTGTATGGGGCTAAAGACGCTGCAAAGCATCGACGCCAGGCACGAAGCTGGATGCTTAAAGCGCGTGCCGAGGTACTTGAAGGAGTAGAGAAACTCCAGGATATTGATAAGGCTAAGTATATGGGAATCGTCCAAGGCGTCATGAAGCGGTATGCCGGAGTAGCGGGAACTAGTGCAGGCGAGCTTAAGCAAGTTGCAAAAGATCTCCGCGATTCTTGGGCGCATATGCAGGCTGCTCAGCAAAAAGGAGCACGTGCCGCAAAGACCGGCCGCAAAGTTGGTAAAAAAGTTGCAAAGCGCGTTAAGCGAAAAGTTTCGAAGAAATAAACAAGTCAGAGGGTAATTTTATTTGCTCTTTAGGCTTCCTAGATATACTCTGCGATATAGACGCACCTTCACTGGTGACGTGTGTAATTCTTACCTATGAAAGGTAGGCGACAAATGCCCATGTTAGCCATAGAAGAAAGTCCCTTGTATCAGGGCGGCTGTGCGTTTGACGCTGGCCGCGACGGTGCATCGAAAGACCTGTGCAAGGCGATGTCATCGCATGCGAAGCTTGGTAAAAACTGCGAAGGCTGTAAATCGCCATATCGCAGGCAAGGCTCGCTGGTGGAAAAACTGAAAGCACTCCACCCAACTCTTAAGGGTGAAGAGGAGGAGCATGATGAGAAAAACTTCAAAGAAAATTTACCCTCCGTGCCAGTTTCGATAAAACCGACATCTTCTGTTAGGATAACTACTTCATCTCGAGCAGTAGAGAAGCCTGCTACCTCTCTCCTTCGTGCAGCAGTTGCGCGTAAGGATCTCGATCAGAAGGAGATTTCTCTCGTCGTACCTCCTGCGAGGGTGGAAACAAAAGTTTGCTCGCATCCACCCGTTAAGACAGAAAGTAGGCAGGAAAAAACAAAAAGGCGATATTTTGAAGCCGGCAAAAGAATTCATACGTCGGGGAAAGAATTTCGCATTTCGACTTTCGCTAAAGAGTTGGGTGTGTCGCCCGCGGCCGTGCACCACTACTTCTTGAGGCATCCTGGGTTCATAGATGAAATGAAAAAAACGGTTTCGGTGCTGCCTGTTACAGCGGCAATTGAAAGCTCTGAGCCCCTTGTAACTGCTCTCTCCAAGAAACAAAAGGAGGTAAGTGTTGAATTGGAGGCCGACCTAACTCTGCCGCTCTCGGCTTCGGAAGTAAGGCTTATCCAACTTTTCCGCCAGATGGGCAAGGGAAACCAAAGACAATTTCTTCAAATCGCTCCTGCTCTTACTAATAAGAAGTAAAAGGAGACACCTATGTGAGCTATGTGGTCGTCGGTATCGCTACCGCCGGCCTTTTTCTTTATCCTTATATTTCCTCTATACTACTGTCATGGCAAAGAAGGCTCCTGACCAAGAAAGAAATCCTAAAGCGCTCTATCGTGAGTACCGGCCAAAGACATTTGCCGAAGTGCGCGGGCAAGAACATATTACATCCGTGCTTGAAGCAGCCGTAAAGCAGGGAAAGGTTGCCCATGCCTACCTTTTTGCCGGCGGTCGCGGGACGGGCAAAACTTCGATGGCGCGCATTTTGGCGCGCGCTCTAGATACTAACGAGCAAGATATCTATGAAATGGATGCGGCAAGCAGTCGTGGTATTGATGAAATACGCGAGCTTCGTGAAGGCGTATCTACATTGCCGTTTCAATCAACGTATAAGTTTTATATTATTGACGAGGCCCATGCACTTACAAAAGATGCATGGGGTGCATTTTTAAAAACGCTTGAAGAGCCGCCCGCGCATGCGATTTTTGTGCTCGCAACAACAGAACTGGAAAAAGTCCCTGAAACAATAATTTCCCGCTGTCAGGTATTTAATTTCAAAAAGCCCTCGCACGATACACTCAAAAAATTGGTACTTGATGTCGCCAAAAAAGAAGGAGCAACTATTTCGCCAGCTGGAGCGGAACTTGTGGCCCTCATGGGCGAAGGCTCCTTTCGCGACACGCTTGGTATTTTGCAGAAGGTTCTTACAATTTCAAGCGATAGCAAACTTTCTCAAGAAGAGGTAGCAAAGGTTGTTGGGGCGCCTTCTTCAAGCCTCGTCAATTCATTTCTTCAGGCACTAGCAAAAAAAGACACCGAAGCGGCGATAGAGATATTTCATCAGGCACTTTCAGGCGGGGTAGAGGCGCATCTTTTTATTTTACTTGCTGTTACAAAAATACGCTCGATTTTGCTTATCCGTTTTTCGCCGAAGATGGAAACCGAGCTTGCAGCACAGTTTGGCGAAGATGATTTCAAACTTCTAAAAGAGTTGGCAGGCAAAGAGGGAACAAATATTAATTCTGGTACGCTTGCGGAACTAATAACCGCACTTATTGAAACCCCTCGCGCGCCCATTGCCGCCATTCCACTGGAATTGGCTCTGTACCGGTTAGCCGGTACAGAATAGCCAATTTTGCTTGCCCCCACACTAACTTTTTGCTTGACGAAGACTTGTTTGCAGACGAATCATAAGTTGTCGTCGTGCCTGTCCGTGCAATTTAAGCGAACTTTCTCGTTTACGCGCCTCAGCTTCAGCAGAGTATGCTTCATAATATACAAGTTTAAATGGTCGGCGCGACGCGGTTGAAAAGGATTTTCCGGAATTGTGTTCACTAAGTCTTCGTCGTAAATCTGAAGTAGAACCTATGTATAAGTCTCTATCCTGCTGGCTCATTAAGATATATACGTAATGCATGGGCGGTATCCTAGCACAAAGTTAGTGTGGGGGCTTGCGCTCTATCGGCTTTCCGCTGTATAAAAAGTAGACATCTATGTTGAGCCGCAAATTGAAGGTTGGTGTCGTGCGCTTTCCAGGCTCCAATTGCGACTTTGATACCATAAACTTTTTTAAGAAATTTGGGCACAGCGCCTCTTTCATTTGGTTTAAAGATACAAAGCTTCCGAAAGTCGACCTTATCGTTCTTCCGGGCGGCTTTGCGTTTGGTGACCGTTCCTATAAAAAAGCGACAGGTGCGTACATCATAGACCCAGGCGCGCTTGCCATTGCAGCGCCTATCATGAAGGTGTTACGCCATGCTGCAAAACAGGGGATACCTATGCTGGGTATATGTAATGGTTTTCAAATATTGGTCAAAGCAGGGCTGCTTCCGGGTAAGCTTATTCAAAACGACTCGCAAAAGTTCTTTTGCGACTATGTCGCTTGCGAGGTCACTGGCCCTTCTTTTTTCAACGATACGCATATGCTCGGCAAAACGTATAGCGTGCCTGTGGCTCATGGCTATGGCAAATACTTTGTCTCAAAAAGTGAAGCGACCGCACTAAAGAAAAATAAGCAGGTATTCCTGAAATATAAAGGTTTTAACCCTAATGGCTCAGCACAAAACATTGCAGGGGTTACCAACAAACAAAAAACGATATTCGGTATGATGCCGCATCCGGAGCG
>JACMMG010000038.1 GCA_014379165.1 Candidatus Parcubacteria bacterium | reverse complement strand
TACGATGGGAGGTGCACTTGGGTTAGCGATTCTTGCGAGCATTGCAGCATCTCGCACACAAACTCTCCTTGCTTCAGACACTCTTCAATCGGAAGCACTTCTCGGAGGGTATCATTTGGCGTTTTTTACGGGAGCGGTGTTTGCGATAGCGGCCGCAGTTATTGCCGCAATATATATTCGGCCTGGCCACTCCGAAGTATCCGCTCCTGTGCATTAGCTTGACGGGATACCGGCCCTTCCTATATACTATAGAGCGAAACAAAGGGGGCAAGAGATTGAGTAACGGGGACTCAATGTTTCAAAAAAATAGCTGTGGCGACTGGCGCCACTTCAAGATCCGTTTAACCTTCACAAGGGAGGCGCTTCGTGCGCACGCTCTTTTTGTGTTTTTTCCCGACGGTGTGGTCGGGGCTCCAAATGAAAGGTTGGAGTCATAGTTCATAACATTTTGCATTTTTAATATGTAAAGAGTGCGTAGCTCGTGCCCATTAATTAAGCCCCATAATTAAACATCCATATGCGTCAGCAAAAATTCTTCTCTCGCTACCACGAGTCCCGCACCCCGACCCCGAACCTCGTTGAAGCCCAGCTCGACTCGTACAAATGGCTCATTGAGAAAGGAGCCCGCGAGACGTTCAAAGAATTTACACCAATCAAAGACTACTCCGGCAAGAAGTTCGACTTGGAATTTGTAAAAGTCGAAGTAGGGGAGCCAAAATACGACGAACACTATGCAAAGGCGCAAAAATTGACGCTTGATGTTCCTGTGCGTGCGGTCGTGCGTCTTATTAACAAAGCGCAAAAGACCGATAAGGAGCAGGAAATATTTTTGGCGGACCTTCCAGTCATGACCAGCCACGGTACGTTCGTTATTAACGGTGTCGAACGCGTTATCGTGCCGCAACTTGCGCGTTCCTACGGAGTCTTTTTTACCGCAGAAGAAGTAAAGGGAATTAGGCACTTTGGTGCCAAGGTTATTCCTGCCCGCGGTGCATGGATCGAAATTGAAACAGGAGCCGACGGCGATATTGCCGTACGCATTGACCGCAAGCGCAAATTCCCAGCTGTTTCGCTGTTACGCGTCTTGGGTGCACACTATGACAGCGATCTGAAGTCTCTTTTTTCTCAAAATGCTAATGAAAAGAAGTGGATTGAAAGCGCAATCGAGGCCGATCCTGCAAAAACGGTTGAAGAGTCGTATGTAGAAATACATAAGCGTCTTCGCGACGGCGACTTGGCAACTGCCAAGAACGCGGAAGAATACATTAACTCGATCTTTAGCGAGGAGCGCTATGACCTTTCTCGCGTCGGACGATACCGCTTTAACCAGCGCTTCAATAAATCACTCGACGAAAAGGAATTGACTCGTAAGACACTTTCACTCGACGATCTCGTTTTGGTTTTGCGAAATGTTATCACGCTTGAAAACGATCCTGAGGCGATGGAAGACAATATCGACCACCTGGGCTCCCGCCGCGTGCGCTACGTAGGCGAAATGCTCCAGCAGCGCCTTCGCGTGGGCTTAACCCACATGAAGCGCAATATTCAGGACCGCATGTCGACCATTGATGCAGAGGCGATCATGCCTGTGCAATTCGTCAATCCACGACCACTTCAGGCGCGTATAAAAGAATTTTTCACAACCAACCAACTCTCCCAGTTCATGCAGCAGGAAAATGCTCTCACTGAGCTTGAACACTTGCGTACGCTCTCCGCTTTGGGGCCAGGTGGCCTTACTCGCGAGCGTGCCGGCTTTGAAGTGCGCGACGTGCACCCTTCTCACTACGGCCGACTTTGTCCGATCCATACACCAGAAGGTCCGAACATCGGTCTTATCTTGCGTCTTTCAACATTTGCGCGACTCAATGAGTTCGGCATGATCGAAACTCCCTACGCAAAAGTTGCACATGGAAAAGTAACAAACGAAATAGTCTACCTTAACGCCGCAGAAGAAGAGAAAGAAAAAATCGCCCATGGCGCTACTGCTGTTGGCGAGGGCGGAAAGATTACGGAAGAAATGGTTGAGGTGCGCCTCTCCGGAAGCCCAATGCGCGTTACGCGCAATGAAGTGGGTTATATCGACGTGGCTCCTGAACAGCCATTTTCTATAGCTACCTCGATGATTCCGTTTCTTGAGCACGACGACGCAAACCGCGCGCTCATGGGTTCGAACATGCAAAAACAGGCAACGCCTTGTATCGTGCCTGAAGCTCCTCTTGTCGCAACCGGTATGGAAGCCCGCGCTGCGCGTGACACGGGGCGTCTTATTGTCGCAGCCGAAGACGGTGTGGTGTCGGCGGCAGATGGCAAGCACGTAGCGATCAAAAATTCAAAAGGAAAAGAAATCAGCCACAGCCTCGTTAACTTCGTGCGCACCAACGGCTTTACCGCGCTCCATCAGCGCCCATCAGTTTCCGTCGGCGACAAAGTAAAAAAAGGCGACTTGCTTGCAGACACATCCTCAAGTGATGGCGGACAGCTTGCACTCGGGCAAAATGCACTCGTGGCGTTTATGTGCTGGTCTGGTGCCAACTACGAAGACGCAATCATCATTTCCGAGCGCCTTGTTAAAGACTCCAAGTTCTCCTCGATACATATAGAAGAGTTCGTATGTAACGTGCGCGACACCAAGCTTGGTCCGGAAGAGACGACTCACGACATTCCTAACGTAAGCGAAGTTAAACTGCGCAATCTTGATGAAGACGGTGTTGTACGCACTGGCTCTGAGGTTCGTCCAGGAGATATTTTGGTAGGAAAGATTACACCGAAAGGCGAAACACAGCTTACTCCTGAAGAGCGCCTCTTGCGTTCTATCTTCGGTGACAAAGCCCGCGACGTAAAAGATTCTTCCCTTCGAATGGAAAACGGGAAGCGGGGCCGCATCATTGGCGTTAAAGTATTCTCTCGCGAAGCTGGCCACACTCTTGAAAGTGGCATCATCAAGCGCATTCATATTGAAATTGCACAGCTTCGTACGGTATCTGTCGGCGATAAGCTCGCCGGCCGCCACGGAAACAAAGGCGTTATTTCCCGCATCTTGCCGGAAGAGGATATGCCGTACATGGAAGATGGTCGTCCGGTTGACGTAATTTTGACCCCCTTGGGCGTTCCATCACGTATGAACCTCGGACAAATTCTCGAGCTCCACTTGGGTCTTGCTGCAAACGCTCTTAACTACCAGGCAATTTGTCCACCATTTGCAGGTGCAACTGACGGAGAAATTCGCGAAGAGCTAAAGAAAGCGGGCTTTAACGAGTCTGGGAAAATGAGGCTTTACGACGGCCGCACTGGAGAAAAATTTGAACAGGATATCTCGGTTGGCTACATGTACATTCTGAAACTTCATCACATGGTGGAAGACAAGATCCACATGCGTTCGATCGGTCCGTACTCTCTTATCACGCAGCAGCCGCTTGGCGGTAAAGCGCAAGGCGGAGGCCAGCGCTTCGGCGAGATGGAAGTCTGGGCACTCTTGGGCTATGGCGCGGCATATACGCTTCGCGAAATGCTCACTATTAAATCTGACGACATCATGGGCCGCTCCGCAGCCTTTGACGCTATTGTTCGCGGCGAGCGCATCAATCATCACTACGCGCCCGCTTCATTCAACGTGCTTTTGCACACCCTTCGTGGGTTGGCACTAGACGTTGAGCTTATGCGCGGCGGGGATGCGCTTCGCGGTATTAAAAAGACTCCTGGAGCTGAGGCTTCAGACTTCGATGCTGTTCGCATTCGCCCTGCATCTCCGGAAAAGATTATGGAGTGGTCATACGGTGAGGTTACCAAGCCTGAAACTATCAATTACCGTACGCAGCGGCCGGAAAAGAACTCACTGTTTGATGAGAAAATCTTTGGTCCTGAAAAAGACTACGAATGTTACTGCGGCAAATATCGTGGTATTCGCTATAAAGGTATCATCTGCGAAAAATGCGGCGTTGAAATTACGCGTGCAATCGTACGCCGTGAACGCATGGGCCATGTTGACTTGGCAGTCCCTGTAGCACACGTGTGGTTCTTGCGCGCAATTCCTTCACGCCTCGCAATGGTGCTTGGTATCGGCTCTGGCGACCTTGAAAAGGTTGTCTATTTTGCCGGCTACATCGTCAATGCCATTCATAAATCTGAAAAAGAACGCATTGTTGGCGAACTTGAAACCGAGTACAAGAGCAAGATGAAGAATCTGCAGGACGAGAAGAGTAAAGAAAAGATCAAAGAACTTTTCTTGGAAGCCAAGCGCGATATTGAAAGCTTGCATATCGGTGCCGTCTTGGATGAAGCTAAATATCACCGCTTTGCGATCAAATACGGAGCGATGTTCGAAGCTGGTATTGGTGCCGAAGCGCTCTACAACCTCTGCAAGAATCTTGATCTCAAAACGATGATAAAAGAGACCGAGGCCATTGTTGAAAAGGCCGGCGCTGCAGATCGCGAGAAATACGGCAAGCGCCTCTCAGCATTGCGCGCAATGAACCGCGCAAATGTACGTCCCGAGTGGATGTTCCTCACCCGTATCCCGGTTATTCCGCCAGGTCTTCGCCCAATGGTTGCGCTTGATGGCGGCCGCCATGCAACGTCTGACGTCAACGACCTGTACCGTCGCGTTATTAACCGCAACAACCGGCTCAAAAAACTTCTTGAGATTCACGCGCCGGATGTTATCTTGCGCAATGAAAAGCGTATTTTGCAGGAGGCAATCGACGCCCTTATCGACAATTCTATTCGTCATGGCGGTGCCGCATATTCTGCAACCACTCAGGCTCGCACACGTCCATTGAAGTCTCTTTCCGACAATCTTAAGGGTAAGCACGGGCTCTTCCGCCAGAACCTTCTTGGAAAGCGTGTCGACTATTCGGGCCGCTCAGTTATTGTTGTTGGTCCAGAACTTAGACTCAACCAATGCGGTCTTCCGAAGCACATGGCACTCGAACTCTTTAGGCCTTTCGTAATCGGCAAACTGCTTGAAAAAGAACTTGCATATAACATCCGTGGAGCAGGAAGGCTAATTGACGAAGGTGTGCCGGAAGTATGGGCGATTCTCGAAGAGATCATCAAAGACAAATATGTGCTTCTTAACCGCGCGCCTACGCTTCACCGTCTTGGTATCCAAGCGTTCCAGCCGGTTCTTATTGAAGGCAACGCTATCCAGCTGCACCCGCTCGTATGTCCTGCATTCAACGCAGACTTCGACGGCGACCAGATGGCCGTACACGTACCGCTCTCACCCGAAGCCCAGACTGAGGCTCGCGAGATAATGTCTTCTTCACGCAATATTCTTAAGCCAGGAAGCGGCGAAGCGGTTGTTGCAACAAAACTTCTCGACATTCTTCTTGGTTCTTACTGGATGACCAAAGAAGTCGTTGGTGCAAAAGGCGAAGGTGTTGCCTTCCAGTCTCCAAATGCTGCAATTTTGGCCTACGACTATGGCGCAGTTGGTTTCCAGGCAAAAATAAAAGTTATGCCGTCTGAAAAAGAGAAGTACGCCGCCTTCGGTGGAGAACTCTTTGAAACAACCGTCGGCCGGCTTCTGTTTAACACCGTCTTCCCATCAGACTACCCATATCTCAACAACCCGATAGACAAGAAAGGTATGTCCAAGCTCGTTGATGATCTTATCGACCGCTATGGGCTTGAAAAAGTTCCGGAGATTCTCGATCGTATTAAAACGTTCGGCTTCCGTTACGTAACGCAGTCAGGTATTACCTGGTCGCTCGATGACATCCAGATTCCGAAAGAGAAAGATGGCATCGTTGCCGCAGCACAAAAGAAGTCAGACGAAATTGTCGAACATTGGGAGCAGGGTCTTCTTTCTGAAGAAGAACGATATCGCATGAACATCGAGGTTTGGCACGGCGCTAAGTCCGAGGTTGAAAAGTTTATCCCTGGCACACTTGTTGAAAATGGCCCGGTATCGGACATGCTCAAGTCAGGAGCGCGC
The DNA here is from genome assembly GCA_014379165.1 of Candidatus Parcubacteria bacterium. Classification (GTDB taxonomy): domain Bacteria; phylum Patescibacteriota; class Minisyncoccia; order Phycocordibacterales; family SBAW01; genus GWA1-54-10. The sequence goes on along the minus strand of JACMMG010000038.1, from coordinate 9,601 downwards.
GGTTCGGTTGCACAAGTAACCCAGATGGCCGGTATGAAAGGCCTTATTGCATCTCCTACAGGCGAAGCAATTGAGTTTCCAATTACGAAATCAATGAAAGAAGGTCTCTCCCCGATAGAATACTTCATTACGACTCACGGTTCGCGCAAAGGTCTTTCCGACACAGCACTAAACACTGCAAAAGCAGGGTACCTTACACGCCGCCTGTTTGACGTTGCTCAAGATGTTGTAGTGACCGAAGAAGATTGCGGTACGAAAGATGGTCATACAATCACTCGTGCCTCGGCATCGGGTATTGGTGTGTTCTTGGCGCAAAACATCGAAGGCCGCTACTTGGCCGCAGATGTAGAGATGGATGGCAAGGTTGCTTACAAGAAAGGACACTTCTTGACCCACAAAGAAGCAAAACACATTGAAGATGGAGAAGTGCAAAGTGTGTACGTACGCTCACCGATAGCGTGTCGCTCGGGCCGCGGCATCTGCGGAAAATGTTATGGCGCAGACCTTGGTACGATGAAGCCGGTTGCACTTGGCGAAGCTGTCGGCACCGTTGCGGCGCAAGCAATCGGCGAGCCAGGCACCCAGCTTACAATGCGTACCTTCCACGCAGGAGGTGCAGCGAGCGTTGGGGGTGACATTACACAGGGTCTTCCGCGCGTTGAAGAAATCTTTGAACGCAGAAGTCCCCGCAACCCTGCAGTTGTTGCTACAGTTTCCGGCGAAGTTGTCGAAGTAAAAGACGATGGCAAAGAAAAAATAATCTCTGTTGCTCCTGACATTGAACACAAGAAAGCTGGCTCTAAGAAAGACATGCTCGACTATGAGGTTCACTTCCGCCGCGTACCGTTGGTAAAAGTGGGCGACCGCGTAGAAAAGGGTCAGATGATTACGGACGGCTCTGCCGACCTTTCAGACCTCTACAAATATGCCGGCAAAGATAAAACACAAGACTACATCATCTCTGAAATTGTTAAAATCTACGAACTCCAGGGTGCAAATATTTCAGCCAAGCACCTTGAAGTTATCGTGCGACAAATGTTTAGTAGGGTTAAGGTTAAAACCCAAGGCGGCACCGAATATTCAACCGGCGACGTGGTAAGCGAGGCAGATCTCGATATCGCAAGCGACCTTGCAGTACAAGAAGGCGGCGAAAAAGCGACAAGCGAGGGGCTGGTCATGGGTATTCTCGATGTCTCACTCTCTCGTGCATCGTTTCTCTCTGCAGCGTCATTCCAAAACACGACCCGTATGCTTATTAAGGCATCTATCTACGGCGCGGTTGACCACCTTGAAGGCCTTAAAGAAAACGTCATCATCGGCCGGCTTATCCCGGCAGGTACCGGCTTTAAAGGTTCTCCTAAATCTAAGCTGGTAGAAAAATTCTCTCCTGCAGTTGCGCCCGATGCAGCAGTAGGGAAGGAAGCAGAAAAAGTAGCGTAAGAAAGTTAAATATAAAAAAATCAGGGGCGCGCTTCCTTTCGGTTGCACGCCCTTGCCGTTGCGTACTCACCTTCCTCTGGATGCTCCCAGTCCGTAGACGATGAGCATAATCATGCAAATCGGAAGGCCGAGCCGACCTTGGGCCCATTCCTGGGCTAACCAATCCTGCAAAGCCGTAAGCATTTTCAGTTCCTCCGGAACGGTCCTTTTCAATTGTACGTCTAATGGAGTATTTTGTCAAGTTATCGAGGGGAGTATACTCAAATAACAATGGATACTGCTACAGATCAGATAAAAGCCAAGCTCTCGATAAACGAGGTGGTGGGGCAGTACCTCCAGCTTAAAAAGGCCGGCCGCAATTACACGGCGAGGTGCCCTTTTCATAACGAACGCACGCCGTCGTTTATGGTTTCTACCGAGCGTGGCAGTTACATCTGTTTTGGCTGCGGGAAAAAGGGAGATATCTTCTCGTTCGTACAGGAAATTGAAGGAGTAGATTTTCCTGCCGCACTGCGTGAACTTGCACAAAAAGCGGGTGTCAAACTGGAGCGTACTTTTACCAGAGAAAAGAAAGACGTCGAGCACGACGAGCGACTCCGAGAGGTATGCGAAGAAGCGACGAAGTTCTTCGAGTTAAAGCTCAAAGAAAATTCTGCGGTGCAAAAATATCTCGAAACTCGCGGCGTCCACACAGATACGGTTTCCTCGTGGCGGCTTGGGTATGCGCCCGCGGACTGGCGACAACTTTCCGAGTATCTTCTCTCAAAAGGTTTTACGAAGGATGAAGTGTTCGATGCGGGACTTATTATTAAATCGGAGAAAAAAATAGGGGAAGTGTATGACCGCTTTCGCGGACGAATCATGTTCCCTATTGCTGACTCCGGCGGCAATATAATTGCCTTTTCCGGCAGATTTTTCGAAGATATAAAACGAAGAGAGGCTAAAACTTCCAATGACACTGGAAGTTCGCCCGACGCTTCGCAGAGCGAAGCGTTTAGGGAGCCAGCAAAATACGTTAACTCGCCGGAAACCGCCCTTTTTAAAAAATCTCGCACACTCTACGGTTTTGATCGAGCAAAACAATATATTCGCAAACTCGATTGTGTTCTTTTGGTTGAAGGGCAGTTTGACCTCATTATGTCGCACCAGACTGGACTTCCCTTTGCAGTCGCCCTTTCCGGTACCGCCCTTACACCAGAACACCTTTCGCTATTGGGCAGACTCTCCAAGCGTTTAGTCTTGGCACTTGATGCGGACGAGGCAGGCATTCGCAGTGGCTTGCGCAGCAGCATAATGGCACTCCAGTCCGGTTTTGATGTAAAGATCCCCACGTTTCCACATGGAGAAGACCCAGCTGATGTTGCAAGAGAGAATCCAGAGCTGCTTAAAGCCGCTATTCGAACTTCAACAACTGCTATCGAATTCTTTTTAGAAGCGTTGCGCCCGCAAGCTAAGGACGAGCGCGGATATAAAAAATTGGTGGAAGTGCAAGTACTACCTCTTATTCGTGCAATTTCGAGTCAGATCGAGCAGGAACATTTTGTGCGCATTGTCGCGCAAAAAATAGGCGTCTCAGAAGGTGCGGTACGTGCCGAGCTTTCTAAAAATCTTGCCCCCACTCTTGCGCAGGGTATTGAGAATGTGCAAGAAAGTGTCTCCCAGCCGGTATTTTTGCCACTGGAGCGTAAAGTGGGGATGCTTTTGGCGCATTTCGGCCGGGAATCAGAAGTAGGAAAGCGACTTTTGGAACTTGTAAGCGAAGTCCGCATGAAAGAAATTGAAACCACCCTTGCTCCCCATCAAGAGCTGCTTCGTTTTAAATTTGAAAGTGAAATAGGAGAAGAGTCCAACGATGAAGCAAAAGTAGTGGGTGACATGCTTGGCGATATTGAGCGAATGGTGACAAAAGAAAAAATGGGCTCTGCTGGGGAAGATACCAAGCAGATCCAAGACCTTGCCCGCCGCACACAGGAACTCCGTCAGTAGAAGCACCTCAAGACAAACTTTCGCGTCGTCGCTTCATAAAGCTTTCACTTTTAAGGAGTTTACTGTATACTACCGTCAAAATGGCTAAGGGGAAAAAGGTAAAAAAAGTTGCACGCCGCGCAAAGGGGGTGGTGCAAAAGGCGAAGCGTTTTCGAGCAGCGGCTACCGCGCGGCGCGCAAAGCTCGCGCCTAAAAGTAAGCGCAAAGTAGCGAAGCCTGCTCCCGCACCAACAGCAAAGGTCTCAAAAAAACACGAAGAGCAGAATAAAAAGGCCGAAGCGCTAATGGAGCGCGGGCGCATGCGCGGCTTTGTTACGTATGATGAAATTCTTAAGAGTTACCCTAATATTGAAACTGACGTAGATTTTCTTGAAGAACTCTACGAAAAGTTCTCAACAGCGCACATAGATGTACTTGAAGGCGGCGGCATGCTTGAAATCCCAGATGAGAATGCAGATAAGGTATATTCGCGCGAAGGCAGCCAGTACGACTCAATACAAATGTATTTGCGCGAGATCGGCAAATATCCGCTTCTTAATGCACAGCAAGAGCGCGACTTGGCAAAACGCATAGTTGACGGGGATGACGAAGCAAGGAATCTCCTTGCCCGCGCTAACCTTCGCCTTGTTGTTTCGATAGCAAAAAAATACGTGGGCCGCAGCCCGGACCTTACCCTTTTGGATCTTATTCAAGAAGGGAACCTCGGTCTTTTTAAAGCGGTTGATAAATTTGACCACACGAAGGGATTTAAATTCTCTACCTATGCGACTTGGTGGATACGCCAGGCGATAACCCGTGCGCTTGCTGACCAGAGTCGCACTATCCGTATTCCGGTGCACATGGTTGAGACTATCGCTAAATACAAACAGGTATCCCGCAGGCTCTCTCAAGACCTCGGCCGTGACCCATTGGCAGAAGAAATTGCTCTTGAAATGGGTATAGATGTCGACAAGGTCTATCAAATTGAAAAGATCGATCAAGACACTGTCTCACTGGAAAGCCCGGTCGGCTCTGACGATGATGACGGTAAATCGGTCCTTGGTGATTTTATAAAAGACGACAAGATTCTTTCTCCTGATCAGGAAGTGGCACGCCGCATTTTGGCCGACCAGCTGCGCGAGATCCTTGATGAGCTTTCGCCAAAAGAGCGCGAGATTCTTAAACTACGCCATGGACTTGAAGATGGTATTTACCACACTCTTGAAGAAGTTGGAAAGAAATTCGGTGTTACCCGCGAACGTATCCGCCAAATTGAAGCCAAGGCGCTTGAGCGCATCCGCACACATGACAAGGCAAAACGTCTTCGCAGCTACTAAGTGCTCTATAAAACAAGATTTGAGAGCGGAAAATTCCTGCTGCAAAACCCCGGCGTAAGCCGGGGTTTTGCTATACTTCCGGCATGCAAGAGCTACCTATAGCACACTGGAGCCACTCGTCTCTGATGGCTTTTTTGCGCAACCCGCTAGCCTGGTATAAGCGCTATGTTGAACTTATCTACGATACCCCTTCATCTCCTTCGGGCATTGTAGGAAGAGCGTGCCATAAGGCCATCGAACACTACTATACGGGCATTAGTAAAGAAGGTGCTGTAGCGCTTGGTCTTGAATATTTGCGTAAGGTCCCAGACTTTGAAATTAATTTTGGAAAAGCAAAGTCCCGTCTTGCGCGCAAAAAGAAACGTGAGGGGATGGAGCGGGAATACTTGCAAGCAATTTCCTTTTTTATGCGCCGGCCGCCCTCGTATCGCGTTATCGGTGTTGAGGCAAAGGCTACGGTCAAAGTAAAGGGGCTTCCGCTTCCAATTAAAGCGGTCTCGGATCTTGTAGTGAAGTCAAAGATCGATCCACGAGGCCTCGATGTTGTCGATTTTAAATTCGTCGATTCCTTTACGCAGTACGGCGCGCAGAAATCGCTCTTCGTAGTGCAGGCTATTTTTAATTACTACACTGCTCGGGAAACATTTAAAAAACCCGTACGGCGCTTTATCGTGCACGAGTATAAGAAGTCCAAAAATAAAGACGGCAGAAGCCAGCTGCGCACATATAAAATCGACTTTCGCGATTATGCGCAAGAGTTCGCGCTCTTCCACCGGCTCATAAAAGACGCGACACTGCAGCTTACGCAGACGCGTGTATTTCTTCCGAACCCTTCAGATATGTTTGAAGGCGAGAATTCTTTTGATATTTACCGCCTCGGCTTAGTCGAGGATTGAAGATTTTTCGTAGCCTCTATTGAACTGTTGTTGAAGCGCTTGCACCCGGAAGTACCGAGAGCATTGCGTCTATTGCCGCACGCATCGAGTCGTACGGCTGGTTACCAGAGAGGTTGCCGCCTGGCACTAGTTCATTGTTTACCATAAGGAGAATATACGGAGTGCCTTGCCCGCCTGCGGCAATAGCTTCACTGTAGGAGTCAGTTATTTTTTTAGCGTATTTGTTACTTGAGAGACATGAGTTGAACTGTTCAACATTAAGCCCCACTTGCCCTGCAATAACCGGTAGCTGAGCTAAATCGAGTCCGTTGTTTGAAGGTGTTACTTCAAAGACCTTGTCGACGAATTTAAAGTATGCGGCATCGCCACCTTGTTCAGCCGCACATTCTGCAGCTTGTGCCTCTTGCGGAGCCTTGGAATGGTTAGAAGCAAGCGGGAACGCGCGCGGCACCCAGGCAACATTGCCGTTAAGACCATAGAAACTCATTATCTGGTGCATGGTCATGTGGAACGTCTTGCAATGAGGGCACTCAAGGTCGTAGTACTCGACAATCTTTACCTGTGCGTTCGGATTGCCCAAAATATGATCGACGGCCGGGTCATAGGCTCTAGCAGAAGCACCGTCGCCATTATTAGTTCCTGTCGGTACCGATGTTTTGCCCACCCAAAAGACGGCGCCTGCGATTAGTAAGCCTGCAACGACGATAGTGACCGGAAGTACGTAATTGGATTTCATATGGTATTAAGTTACTTAAAAGCCATTCTAGCACAACTGGCCATTATATTTCAAAAGGGCAGGGTATGGGTCATGGCTGCACTGGAATCGCTCGGTTTTTCCCATAGGGAAGTGTCGAGTTTTATATCGCGGATTCCCTCGAAGTCCTTGTATTTAAGTGAGCCGTTATTTTTTGCGTATTCGTAGAGCTCATTAGTGATACGCACATCATCTAGGCAATATTCGCGCACTTTCTCTATATTCCCTTGCGTCCACCATATTTGTGCTTCTTTGCCACTACCACTCTTATTTTTCCCAAGCGTGGCTTCAGCCAGAGAATCGAGCCGGAGTCGGCGGCCGAGCACGTTTTTTACTTCTTTTAGAAGATCAAGACTTTTGATACGAGACAGATCTCCCGCATAGTAGCGGTTGAGTATGGGAATATCGAAATGATCGGAGTTGTAACCAACGAGCATATCGGCGCTCTCAAGGATGGGCCAAAGCTTTTGCAATTCCGGTTTCAGAAAACTCGAGAGCTCGCCGGTTAGGGAGTCGTGAATGCCAACTACCGTAAGCTCTAAATTAGAAAAATCGCCGTTGCCGCGGAAATCGCCGATGGTTTCTATGTCGAAGGTAATGCGGCGCATGATAAATAACAAGTACGATAAGACAATAAATACGACCAGTACGATTAGTTCACATGTAGGAAGAACGAAGCTAGTTCCGTCTTAGAAAGCTTTTTTTCGTCACCAGTTTCAAGATCTTTTACAGTATATTCTCCGCTTTTGACTTCATTTTCGCCAACAACAATAAGGTAGGGAATTTTGTGCTTGCTCGCAGTTTTGATTTGATCAGAAAGTTTTTTCTCGCCGAAATCGAGAGCCGAGGCAACATTTTCTTTTCGCAGCGCTGTGGAAAGATGAATAGCGTCTTTTACAAACGGCGCTCCCGCAACGGCAATGTATACCTTCGTGCGAGGCAAATATTCAGGCAATAATCCTCGTACCGCAAGGAAATCGCGTACCGTAACATCGCCCATGCCAAATCCAACGCCAACTACCGGCTCGGTGTCGAAAAGTGCTGTGAGGTTGTCGTAGCGCCCGCCGCCAAGAAGCGCACGGTTATTGTCTGGGTGCGTGTCAAAGACTTCGAACACCACCCCGGTGTAGTAGTCGAACCCGCGCACGATTGAAGGGTCAAATACTGCATTTTCAACCCCCATTTCCCGCAAAAGGCCAAGAACTTCTGCTACATCTGGGGGTGGAGCCTCTGGCGAAAGCATTTCTGCGGCAACGCCAAGCGCTTGCATGTCGCTTTGGAAATCCTCGTTTGAAATTTTGTCTTTGCGATCAAGAAGCCCGCGCAATTTTTTGGCGTCTTCGCCAGAGAGGTTTAATGTCTGTACTATTGAATCAAGAAAATTGCGGCTCCCAACTTTAATGAGAAAATCGCTGTCAGTTGCGCCAAATGCTTTCATAACACCGTGAGCAACCGCAATAACCTCTGCATCGGAAGCCAGGCTATTGCTTCCAAAGATATCCACGTTCAACTGCCAGTGTTCTCGTAACCTTCCGCGCTGGCTTCGTTCATAGCGAAAAAGGTTCGGAATTGAATACCAGCGCAATGGGTAGCCCATTTCGCGTCTGCGTGCCGCAACCATTCGCGCAACTGTTGGCGTCATTTCAGGCCGGAGCGTTACTTCGCGGCCGCCGCGGTCAAGAAAGGTATAGGTTTGGTCGTTGATGATTTCTTCATTTTCTGAGCCCTTTGCTTTGTACAATTCGGCCGGTTCAAGAATTGACGCGTGGTATTCTTCGTAACCAAAACGCTCCGCAACGCCGCGCATGGTTAAAAGAATGTAGTTCATGAGCGCTTGCTCTTGCGGGTAGAAGTCGCGCACTCCTTTGTAACTTTCGGTCGTCAATCTCTCTTTTTTTGCCATATCGAGATACTAGCGTATATTAGTAATATTGTAACTGATTATCTACTATGGATGAACTACGCAGCAGATCAATACGAGTAGGAGAAACGGTCCTTAACCTGTATAAGAATTTGGGAGAAACGCCGCGCGAACGCCTTGAGCGGCTGCGCACCGAACAGCCCCATTACGAGCACGAGGTCCTTTCATATGCCGGCAGGCTTGACCCAATGGCAGAAGGCGTCTTGCTTTGTCTTGTTGGTCAGGCCAATAAACATCGCGACGAGTATCTCAACCTTTCAAAAGAATATACGCTTGATGTTTTGTTTGGATTTTCAACCGACACGTACGATATTTTGGGGCGCATGATGGACAATGGTGACCCAATGCATCTGACAAAAAAGATGGTTGAAAAAGGTCTCAATGAATTTCGCGGATCATTGCCGCAGCAGTACCCACCATTTTCAAGCAAAGTTGTTGAAGGCAAGGCGCTATTTGAATGGGCGCGCGGTGGCGCATTTGAGTCGCTGGTGTTGCCGCAACGCACCGTGACTATTTATGACATTGCGCTAAAAGATATGTACAAAGTAAGCGAGCCGACGCTGTATTCCTATATCGAAGAAAGCGTTGGGAAGGTGGAAGGAGACTTTCGGCAAGAAGAAATCCTGCGTCTATGGAAACGGCATATAAAGGCCTCAGGCGCGAGGGAATTTCCGGCAGCCACCATTACCGTTTCATGCTCCTCAGGCACGTACGTGCGCTCTATAGCGCACGAGCTGGGCCTTCAGCTAGAAGTCCCGGCCCTGGCACTCCATATTTTGCGTACTAAAGTAGGTAAGTATGAGATAGAGAAATCTATGCATTAGTTCTATTAAACTGTCAAAGTTTGATAAGCATACATTTCATGATACTTCTACTGTAGCGTTCTTCGGCGGGCAAACGCCTGTCGCGCTGTTTGAAAGTTATAACTATGAAGAGAATCCTCCCGCTGCTTACGGCAGCGTTCTTGGTGACCTTTACCATTCCGGCCGCCGCCGATTGCAACGACAACCAGCGGATCGCAAGAGCTCCGTTCATTCAGCAGGACGGCCGCGTGATCGCTGAATGGGTCGGGGTGGGAGAGTCCACCATCATCCATCACAACCTGGACGTTATCGCTCGCCACGGGCATTCAGAAACTATGGGGAGCACCTGCGACCCCTCAGGGGCAGCCGCTCTCAACCAGACCCTGGCTGCGGTGATGGAAAATGACGCAGCCGGCGTGCGATTCGAAGTCGCAGAGGGCCAGCCGCCGGTCGATATCACCTTCGATCGGGATCAGGCTCAGATC
>JACMMG010000005.1 GCA_014379165.1 Candidatus Parcubacteria bacterium | reverse complement strand
TGTGGCAAACGTGCCGTCCGGAGAGAGTTGGAAATTAGAAATGCTGTGTGTGGCAACCCAGATATCAAGCGGTGTATTGGTTGCATTTTGTGCGACCACCATCGAGATTGCAGTAGGGCCTTCAGACATATCAGGAACCACAGCCTCTTTGTCGATGAGCGTTACAACCAAAAGCGGTTCTCCCTGGAAGGTTTCTATTCGCTCCTGCACTGAATATTGAGGAGAATAATCAAAAGCAATGCCAAAGGTTTGATTGCTGTAGGAAACCGATTGCTGTGACGTATCGTCAGTCGGCATAGCGGCTTCTTTTGGTTTGAACGCGCCAAATACTATGGCAATGCCGAGCAAGACTGCAAGCACACCTGCCAACCACAATGTTTTCTTTGCATCCATATAATTATTTTAGCATATTGCTTTAGCGACGTCGCTTTTGTTCTTTAGCCCGCACTTGGTGCTCGTCATAGCCAAAATGGTGTGCGACCTCGTGCCAGATAGTATCTCGTATCACTTTACGCACCGTCTCTTCGGGTAACATCCTAATATTCTGTAAAATATAAGAATGTTCTAATTCTCGCGCCTCCTCTTCTATCGGCAGCCGGAAAAGTGTAATCGTGTCGGGAAGTGTTGCCCCTACCCCGTACTGATCGCCGCGCGCGGTAGCAGGTATGCCGCGGTAATGTCCCAGCAAAGTTTCGTGCGCAGCGAGATGTTCCTCACGACGTAACGCACGTGAAGGCTCATCTTCCACTAAAAATGCCACGTTTTGTATCAGATCCCGGAATTTCTCCGGAACTGCATTTGGAAATTCTTCCGCGACCAATTGCTCGAATTCTTGGGTGTCCACTCGTGCAATTTACTCTTTCTTAAGCAGATGAGCAAATTTCTGCTGCACTTTTTCTACTTTCGGCTCTATAACGAGCTCACAATACTGCGCCCCCTTATGATTTTCGAAGTAGTCTTTATGGTAATTTTCTGCAAAATTAAATTTCAGAAGGGGCTCTACACGCGTCACGATTGGCTTGGCGTCTGCGCTTTCGGCGCTTTTGTTTAAGACATCGATATAGTGCTGCGATTTTTCTCTTTGATGCTCGGTGGTGTAAAAGATAACCGATGCGTACTGAGGCCCCACATCACTACCCTGCCGATCAAGCTGGGTAGCATCATGCGAGACAAAGAACACGCGCAGAATTTCTTCAAACGCGAGTTCTTCGGGCTCATATTCAACTTTTATAACCTCCACATGACCCGATGTTCCGGTTGAGACTTCTTCGTATGTTGGGTTCTCACTCCCCCCTCCTGCGTATCCCGGCTCAACAGTTCGCACACCTTTGAGCATCTTGAACACGGCTTCCGTGCACCAGAAGCACCCGCCGCCAAGAACAATCGTTTCTGTATCCACCTCTTAATTCTACGCTAGGTTACTTAATTGGATTTTCGCCGCGTATAAGCCGCAACAAGATCATAATAACTGCAATAACAAGAAGAATATGGACGAATCCGCCTATTGTATAGGACGTAACGAGGCCCAAAAGCCATAAAATAACGAGGATCGCTGCGATGGTGTAAAGCATGAATGAATCATTTAATTTTTAATATCCCTATAGTATCTGTATTGTGCATGAGCACATCATGAAGAACGGCGGAGAAACAGTACTGCCCAGGCACTCGCCACCAATACGCCTCCCGCAATAAATGGAGCCGTAACCCCAAAAAACGCCCCGCCGACGCCCGCAAGAAGTGGGATCGCTCCTTGTGAGAGCGCTACAAGAGAGCCGTTTATGCCAAGCGCCGCTCCCTGCTTTTCTTCGGAAACACTTTGACTGACAAGCGCCTGCATGTTTGCCATCGAAAGACCTTGCGGCACGGAAAGGATCGGCAAAAGGATATACAGGAACATGACCGTGGGCATGAATGGATACAAAGCGATCGCCGCCGCCATTAATAAAATAGAGTACCGCAAAATCTGCCGTTCGTTATATTTGCGTGTAAGGATACGCAAAATAAAAAGCTGGGTTATCACTATCCACACGCCCACAACGCCGAAGAAGATTCCGATGCCGGCCGCGTCAAATGAAAATTTATTGACTAAGAGAATACCAATGAACGATGTAAAGAATGAAAACCCGCACCAGTACAGAAAGCTCGATAAATAGACCGGCGCGGCGTCTTTATCCTGAAACGCATCTTTAATATTTTGAATGCCTTTGAGAAAATGGAATTTTTGCGCAGCACTTTTATTGTGGCGGGTCTCAGGAAGGAACAAAGAGATAAAAATAACGTTGCAAATGCCAAGCAAGCCTGCAAACCAGAACGGTGCTGCCGGATTATTTGCTGCATGCGCAATAAAGCCGCCGAGAACGGGTCCCAGAATAAACCCAATGCCGAATGCGGCACCAATAAGTCCGAAGTTTTTCGCTCGGTCGTGTGGCAAAGTGACATCGGCGATAGTCGCTTGTGCTATAGAAAAATTAGCGCCTGCCAAGCCTGCCACGATGCGACTAAAAAGAAGGAGCGCCACAGAGGCTATCTCAATCCCAAAGCCAAATAGAAGCTGCGAGACTGCCAGTACACCCACCCCAAGCGTAAGAAGTTTCTTTCTGCCATAGACGTCTGAAATTTCTCCCAGAATCGGCGATGCAATAAACTGCATAAACCCAAATAGCGCAGTAACAAGCCCCGCAATGAAGTACTGCATCTGGACCGAATAGCCCATAAGCAAGAACGATGGTGACGTCGGATCAGTAAAAATAATCGGAATGATCGGGAGAACCATTCCGATCCCGATCATGTCGAGAAGAAGAGTGCCAAATAGCACGGGAAGCACTCGTTTCTGCATAAGCGAAACTAGTATAGCATAGAGCGTTTAGCGCTTTGTTACTTCAAACACGAATTGGTATTGGCTATTTGTGACTGGTGATCCTGACTCGCGTGCAGGTTTAACTTCCAGCAGCGTTATCGAGGCTACTTCGCCAGTAATAGTTTGTCCAAGAGTAAATATTTCGGTACCTGTTCCCATCCCGTCTACCATTTGCGCGCGCAGCCGAACTGTACCGGCTTGAATACATTGCACGTCTATTGGACAGCGACTGTCTTCGAGAACTTCAAGCGGTGTAATCTTTATATCTAAAATACTTTCTCCAGTTTGCCCTATCCCAACCGTCACAACATCTTTCTCGGCACCCACGGCTTGCGGACAGGAAGCAAATTCACAGTTAGGGCCTGTGCGTCCAACATATGACCCATCAGGACATTGTTGTGCATCGGCAGTACAAACAACTCTCTCTTCTGCCCAAGGGAGCGTAAAGGGTTTGGCATATACAACATACGCACCCCCGGCAATAATAATGAGCCCCAAAACAGCAAAAATGAAGGGTTTAGTCATAGGCTTACAGACGGGACGTTATAGGTAATCTTACCTATCTTCCTTTACGTTTGCTGTAATCTAGGTGAAGGATCTTCTCGCTAAGAGTTCTCTATTTCTTTTGATTTTTGCACAATCTCTCGAGTATCTGGTGTATAGCTCTGGAGTTCCGGATTTCCTGTGTGCCATGTCTGCAAGATCGGATCTGCAAAACGCCACATTGCCGCGACCTCTTCCTTGCTTATAAAAAATGTCTGGTCCCCCCGCAAGGCCTCAAGAATAAGAGTTGTATATTCCCCCGTGTAATGAACTTTTGATTCGAGACTTGAAACTCGTTTTTCTCCATTTTTCAAAGTCACGGTGATTTCTTTATGCGCAGGACCTACGCGCTTCCCTGACTCCATAACAACTGACACTCCGCTCCAGCGTTCATCAGTAAGCGTAAGAAGGATTTTGTAATATGTTTCTGTGTGCGATTGAGGGTCAACATTGGGAATAGTTCTGTAGCCTTCGTACTGGCCGCGAAACGTGTGCTTTGCTACTTCCTGCGAAGTAAAAATGGGCAGTGCCTCAAGCGCTTTTGCGCGTGCGCTTCGTATAGAAGGAGGGGTAACATCAGAGGGTTCTTCCATTATTAAAAACGCGAGAACTTCCAGGATATGATTTTGGCCAACATCGCGGAAAGCGCCAAGCGGATCATAAAAGGCTCCGCGCTTTTCAACACCAATTTCCTCTAAGAGCTCGATGCGAATGCTTTCTATTTCTTTTCCATACGGTTCCGTAAGATCATGCAGGAAAAACTGCCGCGGATTGTTCCGAACCACCTCTTTTGCGAGATAGTGATCAATGCGATACATCTGCTCCTCTTTAAACGCCCCCGCCAGGGACTCTTCTAGCGCCTGCGCGCTTTTTCCATCAGTACCAAAAGGTTTTTCTATAACAACACGCGTCCATGCATCAGTATGTTCTTCAAGGAGGTCCGCGTCTTTAAGCTGCGCTGCGATCTTTCCATAAAACTGCGGCGCAACAGAGAAATAAAACAAAATATTTGCTGAAGCACCCAATTCTTTTTCCGTCTCGGCAATTTTTTGCCGAAGCGCTTGGTAGGCTGAAACCTCATCGAATTCCCCTCGCACAAAATCAAAAAGCGTTGTAAAAGTAAGTAGCGCTTCCGGAGAAATTGCCTTGCCTTTATATGTTTCTATCATCTCACGCACGTGTCCACGAAACGCTTGCGCGTCCATATTGCGGTGGGAAAATCCGATAGCACGAAAGTTTTTTGGAAGGCTCCCCTGCGTAAAGAGTTCAAAAAGAGCAGGCAAAACCTTGATACGCATCAGATCGCCCGTTGCACCAAACGGAATAAAAATGACCGGCTTCTCGTTTTCCTGCATCGTGTGAAATATAGTATCAGATTTTGAAAATATAGGTTTTTGAAAAAGGTTTTGACACTTCTTGGAGCGAATAAAAAAGACCGGCGATGAAGCCGGTTTTTTCATTAAGCAGCTGTCGGAGCTTCAGGAGAAGCCGGCGCCTCGGGAGCCTCTACAGGCTCAACTGGGGTCGTTTCGACAGGATTTGTTTCTTCAGTCATAAAGATGCATATCGGTTAGGATGCTAATAAGTAACGACCGAGCACCTAGCCTATCACATATCCCGCAAATACAACACGATATATTGATTTTGCATCAATGATATGCTACTATTATAGGTACGTGAAAGTCTCTCCAAAAAAGCTAGATGCAAGCCAAGTACAGATTTCCCTTTCGGATTTTTTGAAGTCGTACAACAAAACCATTCCGCAGGGCTTTCCTCATGCGTCTGCCACCTTGCTTAAAAAATTCAAGGATGAACACACGTCATTCTTCAAGCACGGCGAATCTTGGTCGCTTGACGAACATCGAAAGAAAATCATGGACTGGCTCCCGCTTAACGGCGGAGTGTCCGAATAAAGGGTTAGGAGAGGTGCTTTGAAACGAGTTTCGTCATTTCAAACATACTGACCGTCTCTTTGCCGCCGAATACCTTCTTGAGGGCAGCATCACCATTGATATTGCGCTTGTTCGTCGGGTCCTGAAGATTATTCTTCTTTATATATACCCAAAGCTTCTTAACAACCTCAGAGCGAGGCATAGGACCCTTGCCAATTACCTCAGCGAGCTCGTCGCTGATGTTCATGGGCTTCATAAACGCAGAGTTTGTATTTGCCATACGTGTTTTAAATATGTAATAGGAACACCTCTAATACTACCACTAAAAAAGGTGCAACCCCAGGGGGGGCCAGCGCAACCCCCTATGAAGAAGCCCCCTTCATATGCGCACGGCTAATCGGGCCAAAGTACCCTGCCGCAGGAGTGATGTTATTTTTTATCTGAAAAGCGACAACCGCCCGCTTGGTTGCGGGGCCAAAGTAGGTCGTTTCCAATCCAATCGAACCGACGCCGCTTTGCGCCACGATAAAGCCGTTTTCATTTAAAAACCGCTGAAGCGCGCGCACGTCCTCCCCTGTCATTCCATACTCCAGATCTCTACTGAAACTGCTTTCTGTGGCAGAAGAAGCTTTCTCTCCAGAACCCAAAGGAGCAGTAATATCGAGCGTCTCGGCAATATCTTCTCGTTCCTCTTGTGTAAATTCGTCCGTGAGTCGCGGGTACGGGTCGGTTGCCTTACCACTTAAGCGTATCTCAAAGTGTAAGTGCGTTGGTCCGCCTGAGGCATTTCCGGTATTGCCCACATACCCAATCAGGTCGCCTTTTTTAAGTTCATCCCCCGCACTAAGGCCCTTTGCAATGCTGTCCAGATGCATGTAAACAAATGTCTCATCGCCTGGGTTTGCGGTATACACATTGTTGCCAGAATTGCTGCCACTGCCAACGCGCAACACTACCGCCTCGGTAGGTGAAACGACTGGTGTTCCTTTTGGCGCCAAGATATCCTGACCTTCATGTTCTCGAGCACCCCCGTCGCGGGGGTCCCCAAAGTCAGAAGTGATGTTTCGGTGCGCAATCCCGAACACAGGAACTGGGATAGATTCAACAGCATCGTCGTCAAGTTGATCGACTTTTTTCTGGGTCGCGCTGTTGCCTCGGCGCCATTGCGAGATTCGTTCTCGCTCCTGTCCGCTGAATTCGCTCCTCCCTTCAGAGCTTCCCCGGCGGCTTTGCGTACTAGAAGCACTTTGGGCGAAAGAAAAAAGAGGGGTGATAAAAATAAACAGTAGGGCCACGCCTGCTGCGGCTACACGCCAGGATTTTTTATTCATATGGGTAAGGATACCCTACTTGTGACGCGCTACAGACCGGGCTCTTTCGAACCAATATGTACTCTTCACATTAAAAGCCTTGCGCGGCATGAGTTCCTGCAACAAAGCCTGTGGACCAACATAATTGAAGACTGTAGCCGCCAGAGGGGCGGTTTACATGAAGGAGATCACCGGTCAGGTACAAGTTTGGAACTATTTTCGAGCGCATAGTGCGCATGTCTACTTCCTGAAGCGGCACACCGCCATCGGCAATGACAGCACGATCAAACCCCATGAGCCCTTCAATCGTCAGAGGCAGCGCCTTAAGCAAGCGTACAAGCACTTTGCGCTCTCCTGCAGTAATAGAGTGTACTTTCTTGCTTGCATCAATGGTGCCTTCCATAAGTGCGAGGATTCCTTTCACACTTCCTTGCGGTACGGCTTCTTTAAGCATATTTTTAAGGGCTTTATTTTTATGGGCATCAAAAACGGAAATAATTTCCCGATCAAGAGCGCCTAAATCGGTATGCGGATATGCATCGATAGTCGCGGTAACGATCCCCGCTTGCAGTAGATCGGACACGGCACTCGCCGAATTTAAAATAAGCGGGCCGGAAAGTCCAAAATGAGTAAACAGAACTTTGCCCGTTTTTGAAAACGCTTTTTTCCCATCAACGAAGAATGTTATTTTCATAAACGACAGCGAGACTCCTGCAATAAGCCCCGGCCATGACTCTTTCGTTTTAAGCGGCACAATAGTCGGTGTAGGCTTTTTTACTGTGTGGCCAAGCTTTTCTAACCAGCGAAAGCCGTCGCCTGTTGAGCCTGTCTCCGGGTGCGAAACGCTACCCGTTGCAAAAATATATTCTTTTGCCGCGTATTGTTCTTTACCACATACAACTCCGGTTATTTTTGATGCTTCATTGCGGACTGCAGTTACCGGCGAACTGGTACGTACTTCTACTCCGGCCTCACGGACGTATTTTTCTAAGATACGCACGACGTCTTCGGCTCGTTCGGTCTTGGGAAATGCACGTTTGCGCGCTTGAACAATAAGGGGCATCCCGCGACTTTCGAAAAAAGTGAACGTATCTTTTGCGCCAAATTGCGCAAAAACCGAATATAAAAATTGCTCTGCTTTACCGTACATGCGCAATAATACACGTTCATCCTCTTCGGCATTGGCAATATTGCATCGCCCTCCGCCTGAAATTCGTAATTTCTCTCCGAGACGCTTATTTTTCTCAAGTAAAAGCACCCGCTTCCCCATTTCTGCGGCGCGTCCTGCAGCCATAAGTCCCGAAGAGCCGCCACCTACTACTAACACGTCATACGGTTTGCTTTCCATGGCATTAATCCAAGACCTTCGCTTCCAGTGCCATAAAAAGCGGAATTTCCTTGCGTGCAGTATCCTCAGCTTTCTGGCGCGGCCCTATACTACTTGTGCGATGAGAGATCCATTCTTCAAGTTGTGTTACTGCAAACCCCGCACCTCGAAGCGCCTTAATAAAATCCTGCAGTGAACGATGATATGAAATAGTGTGGGGAGCTGCCTGTTTACTCGGATGCATATCGACAAAAATTTTTGCTGAGGAAAGGTAGCCGTCGATACGGCGATATTGGACGCCATCTTTTTCATCAAAGCCCCAGCTTGAGCGCTTTAGCACCCGAAACGCCGGATGGTTAATCACCATTACAAAACGACCGCCGCTTTTCAGTACTCTGCGCACTTCTTTAAACACTGCGGGTAAGTCTGCAATATTTTGAAGTGCCAATATACATAGCACCGTCGAATACGCATTGTCTTTGGCAAAAATAAGCTTCGTAGCAGGTGCCGTATAGTATTCGATCCCATCGCGATGCGCTTTGGCTTGTGCAATCAGCTCGGGCGAAATATCAACGCCTGTTATGATTGCGCCCGCTTTTAAAAACTCACGGGCAAAATATCCTTCGCCGCACGCAAGATCAAGCACACATTCTCCTTTTTGAAGATTTAGCATGCGCAGGATATTCGGAAGTAGTACGCTTTCCTGGTAGGTATCGCCTTTTTGAAGGTATTCACCATACCATTTTGCTACCCCGCCCCATGAGGTACTACCCGCTTTCTTTTTAATTGGTTTCTTTTTTGGAGAATACGCCATACAGATGCATCTGGCTTATTTTGTAAGATCGAGCGTCTCGTCAATGCGGATTTTTGAAATAAATTCCGGTACGTGGGAGACGAGCACCATCGTTCCTTCGTATTTGCTAAGTGCCTCGGCAATAACCGGTATGTGACGGAAATTTATGTGGTTTGTCGGCTCGTCCAAAATAAGAAGTCCGGGCTTAAGCAAGACAAGACGCGCAAATGCGACTAAACCTTTTTGCCCTTCGGAGAGGCGGCCAATTTTGGTTTGGATTAACTCTCCGGAAATTAAGAATCCTGCGGCAACTGTGCGCAATTGTTCTTCCTTGGTTCCGTCATCCATTACGGAAAAAAGCTCCTGGTGTACTGTTTTTTCAAAATCGAGGTTCGAAAAGTCTTGGCGATAGTAACCAACTTTTACACCAGCTGCTATGACTACTCCCTTTGCTGTTGCGTTCGCGATAGATTCCAAAAGGGTCGTTTTACCGATGCCGTTTGGACCTTGCAAAAGCAGGTGCCGATTCTTCGAAAGCGAAACATCCGCCTTGCGTTCTGTTGCCTTGTGATTTTTGATTGTTAAAAAAGATTTTATAGCGAGAACTTCCCCAATGAGTCCCTGCTGGGCAGGAATAATAAAAGGCCGAATAGTTTTGTCTTCTTTGCGCACGTCAACTTTTTCTTCCTCAAGCTCTTCAGCTTTTTCCCGCATACGCTTAGCGACCATGCGCATCTGGCCGCCTTTGTTAGCAAAAAAGTTTGCTTTGTCCTTATTCTCTTGAATCTCTTTTGCCAATAACGCGTTCTTACGGTTCTCTTTATCGATGCGGGTAGAAATTTCTGCAACCGCATCGAAGTAATCACCTACGTATTGTTCGACTTTGTGCGTATGCACGTCTAGGTACAAAATGCCGTGCGTGAAGGCGTTAAGGAATTCAGCATCATGAGAAATGACGATGCAGGTTTTTTTATACTCGACTAGGAATTTGGTCAGGTGCGCAATGCCCTCTTTATCTAAATTGTTGGTAGGCTCGTCAAGCAAAAGAAGATCAGCGTCCACAATAAGTGCGGAAGCCAAAAGAAGCCGCGCCTGCTGACCGCCTGAAAAAGTCCCGACAATCTTGTCATGGGGAGCGTGTAAATTAACCACTTCTAAAACCGCATCTATTTTTGGGTCAATGTCATAGACGGTTTGGGAAAACATCTTTTGAAAAAAATCCCGCACAGTGAGCTTCATATCTTCGCGAGGAATAACTTGGCGGCCAACCGCGACTCGTAAGCCGTGGCTTATTATTATTTTTCCTACCTCGGGATTAAATGATTGGGTCATAAGGCCGAAAATGGTGCTTTTGCCGGCGCCATTTTGACCCATTAGGGCAACTTTACTACCACGGCGCAACGAAAAATCCACCTCATCTAAAATGGGCTTCTTGATGCCAAAATCGAATGACACTTTTTCGAATCTAAGTATGACCTCCCCGCGTTGCATCGTGCTAGCTTAGCACGCTCTTTACATTTTCGCGAATTTGTTTCTATTTAAAAACGCCTTGTTATGCCTGGTCGTATGCCTGCCGAAGCGCTGCAACATCAATTTTTTTCATCTTGAGCATCGCTTTCATAACACGACCTGCTTTTGCTGCGTCTTTGTCGCTGATCATCTCTTCGAGAATACGCGGAGTGATCTGCCAAGAAAGGCCGTATTTGTCTTTCAGCCATCCGCATTGCTCTGACTCGGGATGTGCAGAGAGCTTTTCCCAATAGTAGTCCACTTCCTCCTGATCTTTGCAGTCCACCATAAACGATATCGCTTCATTGAATTTAAAGACCGGTCCGCCATTGAGTGCGACAAACTTTTGCCCATCGAGCTCGAACTCTGCCGTCATTACCGTACCGGGCTTCTGGCCGTGAACTTCTTGACCTTCAGTACCATAATAAGATATTTTTCCAATCTTCGAATTCTTAAAGACAGAAACGTAAAAGTTGGCGGCTTCCTCGGCTTCTTTATCGAACCACAAGTTTGGGGTTATTTTTTGCATAGACATCTAGTATAGCAAATCGGCTTTTTTAAGAGGCAAAAAGGCGATGACCTTGCCTCGTCGAGGCTAGCGGAAAATATAAATAAGCATCGGGACTACCCACACAAACCAATCCAGGATTCCTTTTCGAAAATGCTGGCTGTATTGTTTTGGATGCAGATAAAATTCCTGAAATGTAAGAGCGACAATTGCCGCATACAGCAAGAAATACAACGCCGCATCACTACCAAAAAAATTCTGCGAAATGACTGTTGCTCCTACAATAAAAAGGATCGATCCGACAAAATGGAATACTTCGCGGTAAAGCGTAAGCTTGTATCCAATACGCCCTACCCCGTGCTTTTTCAGAGCCCGAGCGACTGCCCTTTCATAAGAACGCCTACCACGTACCCATTGACCGTTTGCCTTACAGGCAAACGGATAAAAGCGGTCCGGAAACGTAACAAAAAATACGTACAGATTTACAATTAACCAACGCATTATTGTTTCAGTATACCGCGCATCGGGCGCTATATTGCAGCACCCTCGCCGTACCCCATATCCGCTTTATATCGCTCGATTACTTCAGGATGCTCGCCCGCTTTGCACTCTGTTACAAATTTTTCTGCGCTTGCCCCATCAGGGAAGGTCATGTACGCAAGAGCACTTTCGCACACCACCTGTATGTTGAGTTTGCCTTGCACGGGAGCCGGGTCGATCATTCTTGTAATGGTAAATATTCCCTTCATGTTGTACTTTGCCCACTGATCGGAACTGAGCGCTTCTTTGATAACAACAAAACCCTCCGCAGTGATATGCGTTCCGCTTTGAAATTGCTCCATGGCGTTGCCTGACGCTCCGAAATTTACCGCGTAATAAATACCGTCCTCGGTTTGAAGCCCGAATGCGCACTCTTCAGTTTGCGGCCCGCTCATGTCCATATGGGGCAAGCATACGTACGTGCCAGAAAGAGTAACATTGTACGGTGTCGGGTCTAAGTCTTGCGGTGTCGAGCGTGAGACATACCCGCCGGAAAATAAAAAATATCCAACTACTGCTACTGCGAGCACCGACGCAATTGCAACCAATGTGTTTTTTTGTGTCATATATAAAATATACTACTAAATTTGTATATCTTGAGACGCACTTTTCTTCACTTTCTTACTTGGGTTTGTAAGTGAAACTATTTCTTTACAGTTGAGTGTCTCCTAACAAAAGAGCGATTGGAATTTGCTGTCCTGCGTGATTCCTCTTTGCAAGTGTTCGGAACCTTGCAGGAGCGATACTCCGAAGGTGGAGAATGTCCTCCTTGTGCGGATATGCCCTACAGCGGTCGAATCCGACAAGACGGTCCAGTCGGGTTTCGCATTCAGCTTTTCGAAGCGGGATGCGAACGTGGGGAGACGCTTCTTGGTCAAGGCTCTGTCATGCGCAAGCACGTGCAAATACATTTTGGTGCGGCCTCTTCTAGCGGATGCATCATGGTTGCAGGACGCCGCCGGCTGTATCATTCGTACTTTGCACAACGGTTACGAGGCATGTTGGCTCATACCGCTACTATCAATGTGATGGTTGAGCCGAGATGACTACCTCTTTTCCCTTTTAGACGCTCACCCAGAGCGTCTTTATTTTTTCCACTAATAGATACACAACCTTTGTAGGACCATGGGGGGAACTGTTATGAGTCTTTAGCGAGACTCACCTTCAAAACTAGGTTCGACGATTCCCCATTGCATGCTTACGGAGTCGAGCTTTAAAAAGACGCTCTTACCTACTGAGGGTTGCATGGTCATGGGCTGCCCAACTTCACGGTCAGCATAATTCGCGACTATTACATTCTTGTGCCGCGGATTTGGACTTATTTCAATCGTCTGCGGAGCTATTCTATCGCCAAGCAGATATCCGTCTGAGCCGATGTACCCCCTTTCGGTATTAAGCGCCGCTACAACATAATGAAAAATTCCACTCCCGCCGGTTTCTTGCGTAAGCAAAAAAATAATATCGTCGCGCCCATCGTCATTGAGATCTGTGCTTAATTCATTTCCAAAATAACGCGTAACAATCTTTGATGCAGACCCTGGAGCCGCCTCTGATTCTGCTTTCCCGTCTTCCAGTTTTATATGCTGTCCATCTATGACGTACTGTGCATTTTTATGCTCAGCTACAGGAGAAGCCTGTTTTTCGTTGTAAATATATGAATTCAGGGCAAAAAACCCGCCGACAAGGATTGCCGCAACGCCAGCGATACCAATGACAATTTTCTTCATTGGTTTTATTTTACCCTACTTTGCCGACCGCAAAGAATATGTTTTTAAAGTGATATGTCGGTCTTGATAGTGAAGTTGCCGCGGAACATGCCAGCACCCTCTTCTCCTTCCGAAAGTTCACCTACCATTATTTGGAACCCGCCATCTTCGTGAGCAAAGACGCCAATTTCATCACCGCCGCCCGCAAACCAGCATTGAGCCGCAGAGAGCTCTCCAGCCAGAAGACCTTTGCCATCCACACCACCAGAGGCACCCACTTCGTTGCAGCTACCGGTAAATGTGCCGACGTCATACGATGTACCGTTTATAACGACTGTCACGGCAGTATGCGGCATTGCATCGACTTCCTCCGCATCCTTAAAATGCCATGCAATAGACTCCTCATCAGTGTGCTTCTGAAGCACTTGCGGGTTCATTACTACATATACAGCCCCTCCTAAAACTATAATGCCTAAGACGACCATCAGCGCCGTGGTCGCTGCAAAACCTTTGTGGTAATTCATATTCCGTAGTTTATACCTCTGTTTTACATGTATTTCAAGCTGCGCATAATTAATGTAAAATTTGAATATGGCCACAAAAGGAGTCTTGGGCGGTACGGTGCATACAATGCCGCCCGATTTACGAAAAGCTCTCGCTTCCGACAAGAGGGCGCTTGCCGCGTGGGCAGATATTACGCCGCTGGCACGCAATGAGTGGATATGTTGGGCTACCTTCGTTAAAAAAGAAGATACCAAGAAAGATCATATAAAAAGAGTGGTTAGTGAACTGAAGGAAGGGATGCGCCGGCCCTGTTGCTGGATTGGCTGTATTCATCGCAAAGATAAGGCGATAAGCCCTTCTGTACGGTCAGTACTCAATAGGCGCTCTAAAAAATCAAAATAAGAAGATTCATTGCTTTCGCAAAATCTTCTCCATCGTTTTGCCCTTTGCCAACTCATCAATCAGCTTATCCAAATAGCGAATTTCCCGCATAGTTGGCTCTTTAATGTCTTCCACTCGGACACCGCAAATTACACCGGTAATCAAAGCCCGCGAAGGATTAAGTTCAGGAGCTTGTGCAAGAAAGGTCTCAATGTCCATCTTTTTTGCCAGTTGGGCGTCTAACTTTGCCTGGGTATATCCGGTCAGCCAACGAATGACTTCATCAACTTCTGTTTTTGTGCGTCCTTTTTTCTTTGCCTTAGCGACATACAGCGGATAGACGCTTGCAAAGCTCATTGTATAGATCCGGTGTTTTGTCTTAGGGTCTTTCGTTTTCATTTTATTTGCTGACCGTTTGGAACGATGTTGGAACTTTAATTAGGTAAATCGGATTTTATATCCACGGCATTTTGTACACTTCTTTCAAACACAGCCGTAGCAATGGCAATGACGGTAAAGACAAAAGTCAGAAAGAGGCCTATGGCAACACCGCCTGCAATGTCATCGTCGGGTCGAACTATAAATAAGTATGCTAACGACGCTACAATCAAAGCAACAAGGGCTAGTGCGCAGTATTTTATGGCGCGCACGGCTTTTACAGAACGCTGCGAAGACACTTCATTTTGCCCTATATACCCCAAGAGCTTGAATGCTTGGTAGAGTGCAACGAAAAAAGCAATGGACGCTGCATATGCATACGCCAAGAATGGGTCGTCGAAGTAAATCTCAGAGAGTGTGGTAGCGTTCGCATTCACCCCCTCAACGTGGGGTTCCCAAAGCATAAGCGCAAGAACACCGATGCCGATGAGTACAGTGAGTGCCTGAAGAAATATTGCTAAGCTTTTTTTCATGTCTGATTCCTTTAAAACTTAGAAAGCTAACCTGAAGTTTCAAACATCTTAATCTCCTCTCTAAAGAAACTTAATGTCGCAACGAGCTGGGCGTCTGGTACGTGGATGACACTATTTAACCAAAATTATGAGCTTGCCCCTTCAGGAGTTCGAACCCCCTTTTCACATTCCGTAACTCTTCATCACTTATAGCCTCAGCGTCTGCTATTTCACTCTCCGCTAACCACCGAAATTCGGAATGGTCTTCGGGATAAAGACGGATATTTTCTATTGGGTCGGTAAACTTAGCAAAATATACGACCTCAATTGAATGCGAGCCTTTGATTTCGTTGGTATAAGTAAACACCGCAAATGGGTCGCCAACGTTTATATGCATTTCATTTTCCTCCATCACTTCGCGTTTTAAGCCTTCAATAATATCTTCTCCAAAATCTACATGTCCGCCCGGAAGCTCAAAAATACCTGGCAGAAATTTTTTGGTCATTGCACGTCTTGGCTGAAAAACTTTTATTACTCCATCAAAATCATGATGAATAAAAGCCGCAACAGTGATTACCTGCTGGCCTTTTGCAGGTGTTTCGCTATCGTGTGAGACTTTATCGGACATATATAATCACTATTTATACGGCAGCTTGAAGATTGGTTTTCATTTGACCCAATAGTATCGCAATTTAAATAAAAAGAAACGACGCGCTTAGAGTGCGAGAACCTAGCTCAAATTGGGTGGCCGACTTAAGCTAAAACCTACTACTCGATATGCCCCACATGGCGGATCAGCTACCTTCTAATCTTATAAAAGCGACGCGGCTTGACTAGCTTATCGATCGGAAATCTAGGGCTTATCATATTTGACAAGTCGATATTATTAGTATATAGTTTATTTCTTGTTCTTTAAGGGAGGTAGACATGACTTGGTACTGAAGTACTGTCACGGGTTGGCGAGTTGACGCTAAAGACCGTATAGCGTTGACTCAATCAGACCTGACACAAAACTGACCAAATTTTACAGGGCTTGGAAACAAGATCCCTGAAGGCGGTAGGTGCGAGCGGGCATTGCCTCGAAGGGACAAGGATCCTGAGGGCACAGCAATGTTGCCCGGAAGTCCAAGTCTTTTTCTCTACCGCCCTCCACACAGGAATGGTCTGCAGTCATCCTTCGCTTGATGTCCGATGCATCAGTGGTTGGTTGCCTGAGTGGAGGCTGACGCAAGAGTGGTTTGATGAAGCTACTCGGCTAGTCAAGTCAGCACATTACGGGGAGACTCGCAGGCAGCGGAAACGCATAAGTCCTTCCCCATCAAGGCCGGTTGCAATGCAACCGGCCTAAATCTTTTTATAAAAAACACCGCGGCTCGAGCATGAGAATCTAGCACGACTTGGCTGGGGTGTCTGGGCGACCTGATTTTTAATGCACAAAGTAAGTATAAAAATGGAAGTACTCTTGTGGTGATGAGGGTGGAAACTTTAGTTTCGAACAGCAATAGCCGTATAAGGAAAGAGGTTTTTCATAATTTCTCTGTTTACGATTTCAATTTCTGATTGACTATGACGATAATTATGACCAATATTTTTTAAGAAAATATACTTCTTTGGTTCGTTTGCAGTATCAAAAATTTCCTTTACCTCTTCTGGAGGACACATCTCATCTAACTCTCCTGCAATAAATATAATGGGGGCTTTTATTTTCTTTACATCTCCAATTACATCATACTGGTCTCTATCTAACACATGACTAAAAGGAACATTAAATTCTTTTATTCCACTTTTTCCATCGGGCAAGTCTCTTTTAGAAAAACTATAGCCGCTCTTTTCCCACTCTTCTCTCCTTGCTCCCTGAACACCTCCAGACGAGGGCATAATCGCTACCACCGCAGAGACTCTTGGGTCACGAGCCGCATACAGAATTGAAAGCTGTCCACCGCGACTATGTCCACCTAAGAGGATATCCGTAAAATTTTCTCGTTTCAACATATGTTCAAGTACACTTCTTATATCTTCAAGATATTGTGTATTTGAGTACTCTGCGATATCACCGCCGCTCTCCCAAGTACCTGTAGGATCAAAACTTACGGCCGTATACCCTTTCTCTGTCAGTTTTTCTGCAAGTGCTACCAAATGTGCATAATCTTTAGTGTCTAAATATCCAGGACATAAGACGGCGAGTCTTTGGTATGGCTTGGTTGAATATTTAACAACAGCCGCGATATTTTGTCCTTTTGAATTTTTGATTTTAATTTGCTCCATAATTTACTGGGCGTTTGGGATGATGGACGATGGTGGAACTCTACTGAAAGTGGGACTTTAATTTTTCGTAATCCAATCTGATCTCCTCTCGTAACTCATCATACGCAATCTTGTTAGTAAAATCTCTATCCAATTTAGGATTTACCCAGGCAAATATTTCTTCTGGTGTTTGAAACTCTCTTCTTCCTTCCTCTGCTACAAGATAGAAATTTGTTGTCAGATGTGCCACTGCATCTCCCGCAGCCATTGCCTTACCTTCTAGTGTTTTAGGTCTGTCATCTCCTCTGCAGCTGTGATACAAAAGAGCGTCGTCTACAACAATAGAAATTTCTGCATTAGAATATCCAACTTTTTTGAGTAGCTCTTTTGCAATTTCCATGCTCTTAGCTTCGTGTTCAGATTCTTCCCTTTTCATAATTGAATCAGCTACATCATGCAAAAGTCCTGCAGCTTCTGCTAATTCAGGATCTCCTCCAAATCTTTGAGCTACAGCTCGCGATGCATTTCCAACAGGAAGTACATGACCTTCATAAATCCAATCAGCCCATCGAGCACGATTAGGATGCCTCAATTTATATAAATTTTTTACTTCAGTTCTTAGATTTTCTATGCGTGTCATATGACGAGCTGGGGGTATGGGACGATGTTGGAACTTCTATATTAAAATTTACAGCTTTCAAGATCCCAAGCTGGTATATACATAGATGATTGATAAATATATGATTGACCAGAAAAAATACCTGTAAACAATATTTTATCACCTATATGAAAAGGTATTAATTTGGTATCTAATTCATTTGTAACAATTTCATAGCATTTAATAATATCTCCTTGAACATCAATCCATATTTCAATAAATTCAGTACCTTTATCGGATGTACTTTTACTTTTTTTCAACAAGTTGCCTGAGCCATGCATTTTGGCATCTTTATAATCTGCAATAAACTTTTTTCGGTCATCAGAGTTTTTTATAGAATAATATTGTGTAATTATAGTTTCTATATTTGAACTTACTGGAGAAATTGAATTACTGATTTGAAGATTATTCTGTTTAATTAAAAAATTATGTTTATTCTTTTCATGAATGAAAAAGAGGAGTATGGCAATAAAAATAATCGCAATTAATGCTGATATTGCTTTTATATTTAACTCTGTTGTTCTACTTTGATCTTCTATCCATATTTTTAACCTAATAATTTTATTAACCCCCCAACCATTTAAAATACAAATGTATGTTAAACAACACAGAATAATAAATAGTGTAATTAAATTAACAGTTAGTCCGAACGGTAAATATAATATTATTGTTGTAATAAGGCCTAATAAAATAGCGTAAAAACTCCAAATAAACTGCCAAGAATTTTCCTCTCTTTTTACTTTCGTATTAATCGTAGATTTCATTTGCTGGATGTCGAGACGATGTTGGAACTATTTTAACTAAACCAACTCCCTTTTAGAACCATCAATAATAACGGCTTGGTTGTCATTGACCAAAATAACCTCTTTACCTACTTGTTCATACTTATCAGCAACGGCTCTCATACCCTCCGCATATTTTTTATTGTCTGCATGGGGTATAAACGCAAAATCTATAAGGCCTAAACCGGGATATATAGCCGGAGCTTTTGTGGCGTCATCGACCGGAGTAAAGTGCTCAATATTGTCCATAAGGATTACTCCACCGGCACTACTACCGCAGTAAATTCCTCCGTTTGTAATGTATTTTTTTAACATCTCATCCATACTTGTTTCAGCTAAACGGTACGCAAGATAAAAAGCATTACCACCGCTTACAAATATAAAATCATATTGACTAAGATCTTTTAGGTCCGGCTCACCTTCAAATGTTATTTCATCGACCTTTTCTGCAAACTGCCGCATATCAACCAACGATTCATCAAGCCAAACAGGTCGAGGGTCAAGTCCATACGGTACGGCGGCTGTAATAATAAATAATGCTTTGGATGCCTTCGATTTGCCGAGCAACTTTCGGAGCGCGTCAAAGTGTTTCTGCTCAAGATAGTGAGAGTATAGAAAGGCTTTCATGAATTTATTTTACAAGATGGTTGATGTAGCCCATTTCCACTAATTTCTCATAGGCATTCCAGACTTTATCAGGAATCTCTTGATATATCTGAAACCCCTTTTCTGGATATAGTTTTATTCTTTGCAAATCCCCCACCATAATATTTATTACCCTATCTTTTGGTATCTCCTTAGTGAAGTAACTTTCATACGGTATCGGAGGCGATGTGACCGCAAATTCCTTTTCAGGCCAAACCTTTTTAAAGGTGGCATAGGTGCGACGCTCCATGTATGGCTTTTGAACTAGAATAAAGGTTTGAAAGTCCAAGCCCCTCTCTGTAAGAAGCTTCTTTGTAAACTCCACATTCTCGCCTGTATTTGTCGACTTATTTTCAATAAGTATCTTATCTTTAGGCACTCCTTTTTTTAGAGCGACCTCGGCGAATACTTCCGCCTCCGGTTTATCAAATAAATCCTTGGTCAATACTCCGAAACCCCCCGAAAAAATCAGATACGGGGCGTATCCTTGTAAAAATAAATCAGCAGCGTACTCAGCAACTCGAATATCATGACTGCATAATACAAAGATAGAATCGGCTTTTTTGAGCGTATGGTTAACGTGGTGATAATCCCAGAGGATTTTTGCCAAAGCATCCGTATCCATAGTTTAAGTATAGCTTGGCTGGGTGGTCTAGAAGGATGTTGAAACTTTATTGAGTAGGCCTTGAGCCTAAATCTTGAAAAAAGCGCAGGAGGTATCCATCTGGGTCTTGCACCAAGAATTGTCGATTACCAACTTCTGTATTATCTTGGCGATACCATTTCTCTTCCATTTCAAAAAATATTTTGTAATTAGCATTCTTAAAATTGCTGTACAACTTCTCGACGTTGTCTACTTCAATTTGGAAGTTAATTCCCTGTCCAAGTGGATATTTTCGCTCTCCTACTGCCCACCTATCTTGAGACTCTAACAGTTCAATCATGAGCATAGCGCCCTCCCTCTCAAGCATTGCAAATTTTTCCTCCGGTCTTTGATAATGAACTTTGAATTCAGCGAGACGAGTATAAAAATCCAAACTTTTTTCGTAGTCAGTAACTTTAAATTCTGGTATTAATTTTGGTGCTTTTTTCATACTTAAATTTACTGGCCGTCTCGACCTCGAACCATTGATGACCAAGCCCCACAAGGCGGATTAGCTACATTTTACACGATCCAATCGACACGACTTGAGCGCACTTTGATAAGTTTAATTTGAAAAAGGTTACTGATTATGTTGAAGAAGTTTAAAAACGTGAGACTCGTCAGCCGATGAATCTTCAGATAAAAGAAGTAAATCGCAATTACCAAAGTGAAATTGGGTTAGAACCTGCTTCCAGTCTAGTTTGTAATA
The DNA here is from genome assembly GCA_014379165.1 of Candidatus Parcubacteria bacterium. GTDB lineage: Bacteria > Patescibacteriota > Minisyncoccia > Phycocordibacterales > SBAW01 > GWA1-54-10. The sequence goes on along the minus strand of JACMMG010000005.1, from coordinate 3,231 downwards.
CTCTGTGTAAATCATCTTTCCAACATCACCATGAGTGACGAGCAGTATGTCCCCCGTCTCGTGCTGTTCCTGAATTTTATCAAGCAACACTCTCGCTCTTTTCATAAGATCCGGGAAGGTTTCTGCACCCTCTGGATCAAGAAAATAGGTGATAATCTCAGCCTTTATGATATTGGGTGCACATAACTTTTCAATATCAGTAATATTCTTTCCCGTCATGATTCCGAAATCTCGCTCAATCAGCAGGGGCTCTATTTCAGGTACGGGTGATTTTGTTGTCTCTGCAATTATTTTTGCTGTTTCAAATGCCCGTACCAGAGGAGAGCTGTAAACTATGTCAAAAGAAATTCTTGCTTCTTTTGTCTTGTCCGCAACCTCGTGAGCTTGCTCAATTCCTTTTTCTGTCAGAGGTTCGTCGCGGTGGCCATTTAAAACACCAGCAACATTATCTATATTTTGACCATGCCGTGCTAAGTAAATTTTAAGCATTGTTTTGGATATTGTAACGCGACTCGAGCGCGAGAACCTAGCTCTTGTTGGGTAGAGTAGGATTCGGTCAGGCGTTCAAAACTTGCCGTCGCAATTTTCGCCGCACGACCCTGCCTCGCTATTTTGCTGGGGGAATACGGGACTGGGAAACCCACGGTTTTCCCAAACCTTCCTCCACGGGAACCATCACACGGTTCCCGACCCCTCCCTACCCTATCCCCCATCCTCGTCAAAAATTCCTCGGCTGGGGGATAGGGATTCGAACCCCAATTAAAGGCTTCAAAGGCCTCTGTCCTACCATTAGACGATCCCCCAATAACCGTTTGAGGATATACCATTTTACCCTACCTCGCCACCGAACTTTTTCCTTTCCGCACCTCATCCTCACAAACTTGAGAATGTGAGAATGATGTGTATACTGCTCCACACATGAGTAAGGAAAAGATAAAAACTGCGAAACAGATGGAGCGGCATTTAAAGGGTGTGGCAAACCATCGCCGGATCGCAATCCTACTCCTCATAGCCGAACGGGATGGTATCGAACTAGAAAGCATTGCCTCTGTTCTTAATGCAAACGAAAAGACTATCGGCGAGCATACCCGCAGGCTTTCCGTTGCAGGACTTATCGATAAACGATATCGCGGCAAATTCGTAGAGCATCGCTTGTCGCCCTACGGCAAGATATTCGTGCGCTTTTTAAAATCCTTTCAAAATATCCAATAAAATCATTCTCACAAACTTGAGAATGTGAGAATGTTTTGAAATACGCTTGAGAGTAATTCATTTTTGCTTATAAAAAAAGCGGCCCCACCTGAAGGCGAGGTCGTCAGTTGAGCTGATGAGCGAAGCGGGCGCGCGTAGCATGTACTCCTTTTAGGGCCGCATCAAAGCTCTTTCGGTCAACCAAATCGCCCGAAAAAGTTTTGATCTTTTGGTCAAGCCAAGAAAAGAATACATGGTTCGCATCTGCAAATTCCTGAGCCTCCTTCGTATTCGGATGCTCCCACAATGCGTCTACCGCTTCTTCAAGAAGAATGCATACCGTTTGAAAGGACTGGTTGAAGGATTCGCTATCTCCGGTGTTGTAGGCTTCCCTGAGAGATCGGGTGGCCCATGACAGAAGATCGAGAAGTCCAGGATACGCGTTCGACTTCCAAATATAGCTTATATGCTCGGATGCCTCATATTCGGAAGCCAGCGCGAGCAGAAGATCAAGGTCATTCCTCCATTCGGCATCCATGTCTGCCTCCATAACGAAGGGTGACGTGTACTCTTTAATTACTAAATCATCAAAATAAAGAAAACTCAAGAAGTTTTTGCGAGTTTTGCTGCGAGGCCGATGTAGTTTTCCGGCGTGAGCTTTTGCAGTTCTTTTTTTACAGCATCGCTTACGGGTAGAGTTTTAATGAACGCACGGATGCCTGCAAGCGTTATTTGCTTGCCGCGCGTGAGATCTTTTAAGAGTTCATACGACGACTCGACACCTTCTCTGCGTAATATAATCTGTATAGCTTCTGCCAATACTTCTGGATGTGCAGTAATTGCCTCCCGCATTATGCGTGTGTCTGGCTCTATCTTCCCTAGTCCTCGTAGTAGAGAATCGTAGCCTAAGTATGCATGCGCAAGTGCTGTGCCAAAATTGCGCTCGACTGTCGAGTCCGAAAGGTCACGCTGAAGGCGCGAGATAGGCAATTTTTGCGCAAAAAAGTTTAAGAGGGCGTTGGCAACCCCTAGATTTCCTTCGCTATTTTCAAAGTCTATGGGGTTTATCTTATGCGGCATGGTCGAGGACCCCACCTCCCCCTTTTTTGCTTTTTGTTTCACCCACCCGTCGCTTACATAGCGCCATATATCCTGATCAAAGCCCATACAAATAGTATTGATGCGCGCTAGGATTTGAAATAGTTCTGCATAAGTATCATGCGGCTCTATCTGGGTCGTATGTAAAACACACGAGAGTGTGACACCCTTGCGTTTATTGAAGCTCACGATGAATTTTTTTGAAAAGGCAGGCCAATCGATCTTGGGTGCAGCTGCTACAAGCGCATTGTAATTGCCGGTTGCACTGTTTAATTTTGCAGAAATGGGAAATACCTCCAATTTTCTAAGCTCGCGTTCTAACCGGGCAGCAAATACGCTCATTTCTTTGCCAAATGTTGTAGGAGATGCCGGCTGGCCATGTGTACGAGCGAGCATTACTGCTGCGGCATAGGTGCGCGCAAGAGCCTTAAGTGCCTTTAAAAGGCTTCTTAAATGCGGAATAAGAGCGCCTTCTAAGGTATCGCGCAGCATAAGCGCATATGAAATATTGTTCACGTCTTCAGAAGTAAGGCCAAAATGCAGCCATTGAAGTTCAGTCTTTAGGCTTGAGCTCGCTAACTTCTCGCGCATAAAATACTCGACCGCTTTTACGTCATGGTTAGTCGTTGCTTCTATCGTCTTTATGCGCTCCGCATCCTCGCTTGAGAGCTTAATTGTTTTTCTTAGTATAGATATTTCTCGTGTGCTTAGCTTTCGCGGCCCCAACCCTCGCAGGTTGGACAAAGCAATAAAATATTCTGCCTCTACCCGCACACGATAGCTCATAAGCGCTTGTTCGCTTACATATAATGCCAGCAGCTCCACCTTCTGCTTATATCGCCCATCAAGGGCACTGATTGCTTGGAGAGACTCGGGGTTAGACGGCATACGGTAGAAGATTCTTTTGTATGCGTTCTTGAATATCGACGCCTTCAAGCGCAC
>JACMMG010000037.1 GCA_014379165.1 Candidatus Parcubacteria bacterium | reverse complement strand
ATGAGCGATGAGCAACTGCTTGCCGCGGGGCGTTACAACGATGTGTGGAGTAACATCCTCAAGTCGTGGGACTTTGTACTCGGCGAATCTTTTGTCGGCGAGCAAGAAATGCTCCTAGTGCGTGCTGAGCACTTTCCCAAGCGAGGAAACATCTCCGCGCGGAAGGGTGTAGAGATCATGCGGAGTCAAGGCTTCCGGCCGCCGACTCTGCGCGAACTCCTTGCTTTCGGCGCGCAAGACTTTGCAAGCAAGTGGTTCTACGTGATTGGAGCGAACCTCCATTATCGTGATCCCGACAAGTCGTGGTACGACTGTGCGCCAGCCATTTACTCGCATGACCGTGGCCGCGGGCTCATCGTTGAATCGATGTACAACGCGATGATGCATGCGTGGCCGCGAAACCCCTACTACCTTTGGGTGCCTCTCCCATAAAGAGGTTGCCGCCTGACTTCGGTCGGGCGGCTTTTCTTTTTCATAAAGTTGATAGTTCGCACCACAAGAGTATTTCCATTTTTATAATCGCTTCACTTTTTAAAAATTAGGTCAAAATCGTTACCCGCGACAGAGCTCGAACTATTCGATTCCGTACCAACTCTTAAGCCAACCCCGCATCATATTTATTTCCCGTGTTTGGGCAGAAATAATATCGTTCGCAAGTTGTACAAGTTCAGGACGCTGGGTCTTTTCCAATACCATCTGTGCCATAGCGACTGCACCTTCGTGGTGGACAATCATTCCATCAATAAATGCTTGCTCAAACTCTGCACCCTCTTTGTTTTCAAGGTCTGCAGTCATGCCGTCCATGGTCGTAGACATGTCATGGGTTATTGGTGCGGGGTTCTGCCCGCTAGCGAGCAAATAGCCGCCTCCGAGGCCAATAACAAGAGCCACAAGGGCTACACCAACAATCTTTGTATTCATCTTCAGATTATACAACTTTTCGTTATCTAATATCCAGGTACGAATACGCGATTTGTCGTAAAGAAAGTTCAAAGATTGGAAGCCGGGGAAGCAAATAGCATTTCATGAGATTCTTTGGGATACTATAGGAATGAAAATGACACGTAACACCTCTCGACAGATAATAAAAATTGTACCTGTTGTAACGACCGCAATACTCGGCATCATATGGTGGGTAAATGGCATGGAGGACACGTGGCTGTATCTAAGTAATGTACTTGTGGTCCTTACTGTTTCTTGGGCTGCATATCCTAAGAAACTTGAAGGCGAGGGTCAGTAAATCCACTTCCACGGTCAAGCAAAATGACTGGTGCTAACATTCTTTCCATACTGAAATAAGTTCGAGGGTTGGAAGCCCAGGGGAGCTAGACATATTTAAATACTTGTGCTATTTTACTTGCATCGCCCCTTTTAAAAGGATGACGACGATGGCGGAAGTTTCTTTTGAAAAATCCGTTCGGGTGAAGCTCACCAAGAAGGGCAGAGATGAGTTCGAGCAATTCTTCGACGGCCTCAGCGAAGGGCAGCAGCAGCCGCGGAAGGCGTTTCCTGCGCTACCACAGCCCGACGCCGAGGGCTGGTACTCGTTCGAACTTTGGATGCTGCTTTCCGTTTTCGGAGGCCTGCACATCAGGTTCCCCGAAGACACCACCGAACTTTTCGAGGACAACGTGATGAAGGTGGACCTTGATTCCGCTAACCTGAAGCGGATTGAGGAAATCGAGAACATACTCGGCTCGGGTCGCGGATGGGGTGCCTACGCCTTCTTCCATCGCGACAGCGACGCCCGGTTCCACCTCACCAAGGCAGTGGAGGTCTGGGAACTCGCAATGGAGGCGATCCGTTTGGCCAAAAACAACCCGCCTCAGCAGGTCGTCGGATAGTTCAGATTCAACGGATGACAACTTCAGAAGCCGCCCTTCCACCGGTGGCTTTTCTTTTTATCCTGCTAAGCAGGTTCGAACTTCGTCCTGTAGAGCGAGCAACTAAAAGTCGTTATTTTAATAGGGTCTAAATCGTTACCCGCGACAGGACTCGAACTTAAATAAAATAATCGCGCGAGTTTCCTCACGCGACCAATAGTTGCAGGACTGCCACTACTACCAAGCGTCGACGTATTGTTCGGCGGCCGTGCCCAGCCAGTGCATTTCGCCCTCATCGAGCGTCTTGCCATCAAGAATGGCTTGGGCATATTCCTGCTCGTACTTACACCCTCGTTGAGCCAAGAGGCGCAGTTCGTCTGTGGTCAGGCTCCTGCCGCGAGCGACGCGACGTTCCTGCTGTTCCTTGAAGAACGTAGGGTTGCGTTCGTCCGTACCTGCGAGCGGATACTTTTTCATCATCGCGTTGTAACCGATTGCGATGTACTCCCGCTGATGTTCGTCGCAGACATGGAAATCTTCGGCATCCAATAAGATGGTCAGGATGCCGCAGTAATGGCACGGGTATCGAGGCCCACCAGATTGCTTGAAGCCGAGCATGGCACATACGAGACTCGAAAGAGCATCCATTACACCACCTCCTTTCCGAAATAGTGTTCGGTGGCTATTGTGCCACAACTTCAATATATTTCAATACAATAAAATTAACTACTATCTGAGCAACTCTTGTATTTCATTTAAGGAAACTGTTGGAAACGAATACTCCTCCAACCAGTCTATAGTTCGCACCCCAAGAGTACTTCCTTTTTATAGTCACTTTGCTCCTTAAAAAGGTGGCGCACCCCAAGAGTACTTCTGTTTGTTTCCAATCGAAGACTCTTCTACAAACAGAGGCGCTTCGTCCAGCCCGCGGAGCAAAGTTCAAACTTCTCAAGAAACTTCAGATTTCTATAAATTATTCACCCAAAGAACACGGGTAGTGGCGTAAGCTGTTAAGTAGCAGGGCCGACAAATTGTGTGTGACAAACCCCCGCTACGCGGGGGTTTGGTCGTTCTTTCTGATCTAGTATGATGAAAACGCTCTCAAAAAAGCTGGACGAAGCCGAGAAGCAGATATCCTCCTTCGATTTTATGGAATCGTATAATAAAAATATACCTGCAGGCTTTCCGCATGCTACTGAAGCATTGCTAAAAAAGTTCAAAGAAGAGAATCCTGTATTTTTTACGCACGGGGATCTCTGGTCACTCGATGAACATCGAAAGAAAATGGTTGATTGGTTTCAACGTCTAAATCACTGATCTTTTGAAGGAGCTTTAATATCCCCTCAGATATTTAGGAATTAGTCGTCTAGACGCGAAGCCCCTTTCAAGCAGCTCTTTTTATATCAATATTGAGGTTCGAACACCCCAAGAGTACTTCCTTTTTATAGTCACTTTGCTCCTTAAAAAGGTGGCGCACCCCAAGAGTACTTCTGTTTGTTGAGAATCGAAGACTCTCGGACAAACAGTGGCGCTTCGTTCAGTTGGTGGAGCAAAATAAAATGATGCGTATGGTACCATCTTGAGACTATGCGCAAGGATTCACTGATATTTTGGGACTTACTTGCCAAGCGGTATTCACGGCAGCCTATTGCGGACGAGGCGGCGTATCGGAAAAAACTAGAAGTCACGCAATCATATTTCCGGCCGGATATGGAGGTCATGGAATTTGGGTGCGGGACAGGCTCGACCGCCATCATTCATGCACCTCATGTGCGTCACATTTTGGCAACCGATGGCTCGGAAAAAATGATCGAGATTGCCAGAGACAAAGCGAAAGCAAAATATATAGAAAATATCACGTTTGAATGCATAAACATTGACACCCTAGTTCTTCCTCCAGAGAGCTTAGATGTCGTCTTGGGTCTTAGTATTTTACATTTACTCGCCAACAGAGACGAAATTATCAAAAAAGTTTATACGATGCTCAAGCCTGGAGGGATCTTCGTCACCAGTACCGCCTGCATGGGAGACACCATGCCATATGCAAAATATCTTGCCCCAATCGGAAGATTGATTGGCCTGACGGTGCGAGTCTTCACCCAAGCAGAACTCAAAAATGCCATGGAACAAGCCGGATTTGCCATCGACTACGAGTGGAGTCCGGGCCTCGACAAAGCTGCGTTTATTATCGCGAAGAAACCTAGGTAACGGCTAAGGTGTTTATATATCCATATGTGGGTTAGTAAACGCTCCCTCATAATCGGTATAGCACTTGCACTGCCTTTTCTCATTGCTAACGCACTTGTTGCGATGCAGGCTCAATTTTTTCTCTCGCTCATTCGCCCATTGGGGGAGACCACCAGCTTCGAGCTACAACTTGTACTCGCGCTCATCATGCTCGTCGGCGTGGGTGGTCTTGTAGCACTCGTGCCGATGTTGAAAGATAAGCGTATATACATAGTAAATGCGATTGTCGGAATTGCGCTTCTTGCCTTTGCGAGTTTTGGGGGGTACGGGCTCGGTTATGATTTTTACAAGTGCGACATCCTCAAAATCCCAAACTGCGATTAACTAATATAAGGCATTTGCTATACTGGTTCTATGAGCTTTTGGGATTTCTTCCGTACTAAAAAGAATAAGGAGAAAGATGCTAGGACTGAAGCCTCAGCAGGTACTGTTGCGGCGACAAGTGGTATATATTCTGACGATCCAAACAGTAATACAACGGGTTCCGATAACGGCCATGCGACGAGTACAGACAGCACTGTAAGCGGGGATGGCGGATCAGCAGGAGGTGACGGCGGCGGAGCCTCTTAAAAAAATACGATGCGAACCTTTCACCAAATTCTTGGCAACGCACTTATCGTGGCGGTAATCAATATGTTCGTGTGGTTTGCGGTCATTTTTTGGATGTATCTTGAGACATCCTCAGTTCTTGCAACGGCATACTCGGGAGGCGTTTTTATGATTGCAATGGCACTCTCCTCTTTCTGGTTTGGCTCTATCGTCGACCATAATAAAAAGAAAGTAGTGACTATTCTTTCAAGCGTGGCAACGCTAGGGTTTTACCTAGCAGCCTTCGGTGTCTACCTCGTCACACCTGCAGATGTATTTAAGGATGTGATGAACCCCACACTTTGGCTCTTTGTATCGCTACTCCTCGGGGCTGTCATTGCAAGCAACCTTCGCGGCATCGCTATGCCGACACTTGTAACCCTGCTTGTGCCCGAGAACGACCGCGACAAAGCAAACGGTATGGTCGGCATGGTCATGGGTATCTCCTCAATGGGTGCCGGTTTCGCGAGCGGCTTTGCGCTTGCGTACCTTGGTATGTTTTGGGTAGTAGCAATTGGGGTCGCCGTAACAGTTGCTGCGATTGTGCATCTGTTTTTCATTTCGATACCCGAACCCGAGATAGTACACACGCAGGAAAAACCGAAACAAATCGATATCCGCGGCACTATTAGCGCTATTCGTGGCATTCCCGGCCTGTTTGCGTTGATCTTTTTTACGACCTTCAACAATTTTTTGGGCGGCGTGTTTATGTCGCTCATGGACCCATACGGCCTCTCGCTTATGCGGGTCGAGCTATGGGGTGTGTTGTGGGGGGTACTCAGCTCGGGCTTTATCCTCGGCGGGCTCTATATCGCCAAATACGGGCTCGGCAAAAGCCCACTTCGAACTTTGTTTCGTATCAATATTGTTACGTGGATTGTTTGCATCCTGTTTACGATACAGCCATCGATCATTTTGCTTGCGATCGGTATTCTAATCTGGGTCTGTTTGATGCCCTTTATCGAAGCTACAGAACATACCATCATTCAAAAAGTGGTGCCGTTCGAACGCCAAGGCAGGGTTATCGGTTTTGCCCAAAGTGTAGAGATGGCTGCGTCTCCGGTTACCGCATTTTTCATCGGGCCTATTGCACAGTTCATCTTTATCCCGTTTATGACGACAGGCGCCGGTGTGGCGCTTATTGGCGATTGGTTTGGGGTTGGCCCGGGCCGCGGTATGGCGCTGATATTTGTTTTGACCGGGATCATAGGACTTGCGGTAACTCTTGTTGCGATGCGGTCACGTGCGTACAAATTACTTGCCAGGCAGTACAGTCAATAAGCACTGATACGGCACTATAAAAAATTAGGTCAAAATCGCCCTGCAGCGCGAGCAGATTTTTCTACCGAAATTGTAGGGTCTTCGTACTGATTGCCGCATCGAATTTTTTGTACCGTGCCTCACTCGGGTTTAACTTATAGTTGATCCGATTGATAACAATTTTGTACTCCTTTCCTAACCCACCCTTGATATCGACGATGATATGGAAGCTTGCCGTCTTGCCAGTTGGAATCTTGACATACAAAAGTGTTCCCAGAACTACCTGGGTGATGCCCTCTCCACGGCACGATATTTTGGCTGTCGATATGATTCCCTCTACTGTTCCCTCAATCTGATACACGAAGCCGGTCGCTTTCTTGCCTGAGGCAAACGACAGGGGTATGTAGATCGCTTCCTGAAGAGCGATAATATCAAGGTCGAGAATAAACTCTCCATGACCTATGGTGCGTCCGCCCGAGGTGCGTATCTTTTCTTCGAAGTACGCCTGAGATTTTGCAACCTTATAAAATAGGTGCTCATTGCCCGACTTCCTTTGTACCTCTTCAGGTAGCATGTTCATCGTTAAAGTATATCGTATTTAGGTAAGACTCGAACTCAACCTATGGAAAAGGATACTCCTTAATCTAATCAATCGCTCAAAAATCGTCCTGCAGAGCGAGCAAATAATGAGAGGCGCCCGAACGGCGTTTTTCATTTGCGCCGCGGAGAACAGTTTGGGGAACTGTTCGTCCAGGACTCGAAAGGCCGAGCGACCTAATTTTCTTAGAGGTATTTCCATTTTTATCCTAGTCCTAATTTCACGCAATAGATATTTGATATCATAGTACTTATGAAATGGGTTACCTCAAGCTACGGCATCTCCGTTTTTCTTAGTCTACTCATCGTAGTGCCGTTTTTTATTCTTGAGTGGATTACTACTGTGGGGTTCACGCGATCAGGATTTCCCTTGGCGTTATTTATTTCAATGTGGGTTATAGCGGGTATTTTCATTGGTGTACTACTCTCAGCGTTTAAAGATGTGCGGACGGGTGCGCTACAAACAAAGGTTATATGGTTCGCGCTTAAAGGGGCCATCCTTTTGTGGTTTGGGTTGACATGGGTTCATCTCATTTTGGATCAAATGCCGTGTTTCTTGGGTGCGACGGGGTGTTAAGTATGGCCAGAGTGCTCCTATTGGTTGGACTCAAACAGAAGTTGGTTATAATTGGCCTATGAACATGTTTAAGGCGACCAAGGCAAAGACGGTGGCAGAATATATCGCGGCGGTTCCTGCGGAGCGAAAAGATACGATACTGCAAGTGCACAATTTCATCCGAAAGACTGTACCAAAACTGAAGTCCCATTTTGCCTACAACATGCTTGGGTATGGCTCGTTCCCATGTAAAAACTATAAAAAAGAGCTCATTAGCTGGCCGACCATTGCGCTAGCCAACCAGAAAAATTACGTGAGTCTGTACGTCTGTTCTGTCGACGCCGGCCAATATATTGCTGAAAAATACAAAAAGGAGCTGGGAAAAGTAAGTGTTGGTAAAAGCTGTATCCGTTTTAAGAAACTCGATGACGTAAATCTGCCTGCGCTCAAGAAAGTCCTCCAAGCCGCTGCTAAAAACCCGGGATTGATAGGCGCTTAGAAAACAAAGGAACCAAAGATTTATGATTGCTTTGCTGGCTCCCAAAGTTCAATCGGGTTTCCTTCCGGGTCATGAACTCGTGCAAAGGCGCCAATCTCGGGCATAGTATTCCATTCGTCACGAGTTTCTACCTCAATACCTTTTTCTTGTAATTCAGCAATAAGTTGCTTGAGGTCCGAGACACGAAAATTCAGCATCCATTGTTTATCTGCCTTAAAGTAATCGGTGTCTTGCTTAAAGGGTTCAAAAACAGTTGGCCCTGCTTGCTGTTGCCACACCATTTCTTGTACATCTACACCAAGGACATTAATGTACCACCCCTTAAGGGCTTTAGGGTCTTTGGATCGAAAAAAGAATCCACCTATTCCTGTTATGTTTTTCATACTTCTCAGTATAACGAAAAAGAAAATTTGACATAGTTTCTGTATTGTGATGTCGAGCCAGTCATGATCCCTTTCCTTGAGAATGTCTGGGCGAAGTTTGGCCCTAAGCCCGCTTCGCACAACTAACTCTAGAGCCGCCCACTCCACCCGGAGCTTGGGCGGCTTGTTTTTTAATTCTAGAAACTACTGATCTAACTACGTAGTTTTAATGGGTATAAACTAGATATATGAATAAAATTAGACTGACCTATTCTACTCTCGCGATATTGCTTGGAGCGTTTTTGGTTGTATACGGAGGCTACGACGACAGCCCCGGCGCGCAACTGCTCGGGCTTCTGGTAGTTATTGCAGGCATTTTAGGTGTCATAAAAAGCAGGAAAAAAAATTCTAATCAGTAAAAAACTATTGACCGATAGACACAGCCGAATGCACTCCCTATGCAAGCATTTCGCGCAGCTCTTTAGTATTTGCCGATGTGTATCTTTAAAATTCCGAGAGAGTCTTTTAATACTATTTGATGTTCTTTTACTTTCAGAAAATTGACAATCGAAGTAAGATTATTTGACAGAAAAATAATAGGTGGTAATATAAAGACAGTATCACGGAAGGAGAAGGACCATTAGCGAACATCTCGGATCCAACGGATCAACCCCCGCACGCATCACGGAAAAGGAATTCGTGACGCGTGCAATTGCCCGCCTGCGCAAGCCGGAAGCGAAGGGGATCCACGCGGTCTTCAGTGGGTTCAACGTCGCCTTCAAGAAGTACTTCGAGAAGGACCCGGTCCAGGCGATGAAGAAGCTGGAAGAGGAGGGCTTCGTGATTTGTCGGCCGGCCAAGGGCGGGGCAGTCATCTATCTCTATGAAGATGCACCGCAGGAGCTCAAGGATCGTCACAACAAGCCCGTGCCGGAGCCGAAAAAGCCCAAGCCGACGGCACTCGACCTGATCCTTCAGTAGCCCACTACGCGACATTCGGCCGCCCGGAACTTTCCGGACGGCCGACTCTTTTTACACTAACTAAACTAGAATTTCTTTTTTTCATGTCAAAACGCAAAACAAAATATACCATTGGAGATTTTAAGCTCAGGGTAGGGCGATCACGTACGGGCCGGGGCATTTTTGCGCAAGAAGCAATACCTAAAGGCGCATGCATTATTGAGTACATTGGAAAACCCGTAAGCAAGGAACAAGAAGAGAAGATGTCGGGAAAATATCTATTTGTGGTGGGCCGTAACAAGACTATCGACGGCAACATTCCTGCAAACACCGCGCGCTTTATTAATCACTCATGCGCTCCTAATTGCGAAGCTCAGGGTCCAAGTGGGCAAGCTTTTATTATGTCGCGACGCCGAATTAAAGGGGGCGAAGAGCTCACGTATGACTACGGTAAGGAGTATTTTAACGAGCACATCAAACCCAAAGGCTGCCGCTGCCAAAAGTGCGAGCCCGCATCCATATAGTTCCTTTAAGGCCTTTTATTTTTCTTGTTCGCTTAGTTTTACTGCAGCTTCGGGCGTAGAGACTGTTTTCCCCATAAGAAACAGTTTGATTATGCCGAATGCAATAAGAAAATAGACAAGCATCGCAAGAAGAGTAGTCCACTCTACAACACTCCCTTGCACGCGGGTCATCCGAAACACATTGAGAAATGGTGCTGCAAAAATATACGTGGTGCCGTATATAAAGGAACTGAAACCAGCATCTGGGTTAGCACCTAATAATTTTAGAATAAATCGAAATGCTAATAATGCTTCCAAAACTCCAAGCACATACCAAACAATCTGCGTACCGCGGTACAGTGGCTTTGTGGTCGGCGATGTAAATGAATCCATGCGCTTCACATAACCAAAAGGAAGATGAAGAAAGCATTAACAGAGTTTCCCCCTACGACCCTTGGAAGTAAGTATTCAACAAAGCGAGCATACCAGAAGACCTTGGCCCTACTCTACGTGCGCAAGGTGAAGATATTTCGCTTAAAGATACGTATCCGGCATAACAAGGTGCTGCCAGTGCAACTTTTGGCATGCGCCCACCGTTATTACTGCTATGGAGGCAGTTGTTATCGCGATCGGTATTGCTCTATCGCTTTTCTTTTTACTACTTTGGGGCTATTGGGGCGGGTATGACCATGGTTGGGAAGGGGCGCTTACACAAACCAAGCGTTGAAGCGTGTTCACCCGTTTATCAGAGTGGTACAATCACACTGTAGTTATTACTATTTATATTTCTTTTTATGATCGCGCACGCATCGCTTGCTGTTAGTGATTACGCAAAGGCAACAGAATTTTATCGCAAGGCTCTCGCGCCGCTCGGCTACGAATTTACTGAAGATCATCCCGAGTGGAAGGCCGGAGGCTATAAAGAAGGAAACAATACAAGCTTTTGGATAAGCGAAAAGACACCGCTTACACCGGGACACGTTGCCTTTGAAGCAAAAAACAAAGAACAAGTCGAGTCTTTTTATAAAGAAGGGCTTGCAGCGGGAGCCAAAGACAATGGAGCACCCGGCTATCGCAAAGAATACTGGCCAGGCTACTATGCCGCTTTTATTCACGATGCGGATGGCAATAATGTGGAGGCAGTTTGGTTCGACTACGACGCAAAGTAAATAATGAAGAACGCATATATCGTTTCGGGTCTAGGAGTGCTCATTATTATTGTCGGAGGGTGGTACGCGTTTTCCCGCTCTTCATCGAGTACTCAAGATACCTCCTTTATTGTTGATGTGTCTGCGACAACAACTATGAAATTAACTAGCAGTGTGTTCGTAGATGGTGGAGAGATCCCGCTTGTATATACATGTGAAGGGGACAATGTTAGTCCTCCGCTTTCCATTTCCGAGGTACCCGCAGGCACTCAGGCGCTTGCACTTATCGTTCACGACCCGGACGTACCTAAACAAGTAAAACCTGACGGCATCTTTGATCATTGGGTGATGTTTAACATCACACCAACGACAACGCAGATCGCACAAAGCGAAACTCCAGGGATAGAAGGCAATAATGGTGCCGGCACACTTGGCTATCGCGGCCCATGTCCGCCGAAAGAATATCAGCCCTCGCGTCATCGCTATATCTTTACCCTCTATGCCCTTACGACTGAGCTGCCGCTTGCGCAGGGCGCGTCCAAAGAAGATGTGCTCGAAGCTATGGAAGGAAATATTATCGCACAAACCGAACTTATTGGAACGTACGAAAAGCAATAATTGATACTTTGGAGTGATGAACTACAACATTAAAGGAACTGGACTCGAGATAACGCCCGAGCTTCGCGACTATGTCGAGAAGAGGCTTGCACATGCGAATAAATTTACCAACGGCGCTCCCGACGTCCACCTGGATGTCGAATTGGAATATAAAGAGTTTGGACGCAGCAAAAAGTACCGGGCCGAATTTACGCTAAGTCTGGGTAAAGATTTGTACCGCGCGAATGACTGGGGGGAGACGATGCATGAAGCAATCGATATAAGTATTGCCGCGCTGGCTCATGAACTGCGCCAGACTAAAAAAAAGCGCTTACACGCATTTCGTCATCGGGCTATGCAAGTAAAAGAATACTTGCGCGGCTTCCGCAAAAAAATCTAGGTTCGGATAAAATCCGCACCTATTTATTTTTTACTCGTATAAAATCCGAGTAAGACATTTCTTTTTTCCCTTCAGGTATGACGCGCAGAAGTTCTAGCACCGCATCTTTTATTTCCGCTTCGGTGATGATCACACGTTTACCCTCTGGTGTAAGGAAATACGCGCGCGGGTTTTTGTCGAATGCACGAATTTTTAAGAGTTGCGTATGTGCATCGCCTTTAAGGTCGATGCGCGCGTCTTCACTCGTAAATTTTTTTGTGTAGGTTGCGCGACTTTCATCTTGCACTTCAGGAGTTATCTCTTTTGCAATCCATGGTTGTAAAACTTCGGCAAGCAAACTACCGCCTTCTTTTGCGAGCAATTCTTCAAACACGCTCCCGCGCGGCGGCCATGCTACTTCTTCAAGTTCGACTTTTGCCTGTGCAACTATTGGACCCGCGTCCATGACGGGCACCATCTGCATGATAGATACGCCGGTTGCACGTTCATTTTCCAAAATAGCTGAAAGGATCGGGGAGGGGCCGCGAAATTTTGGTAAAAGGGAAGGATGAACATTCAATGCTCCTCGGCGCGGCATCTCGAGAATATCTTTTGGAATAAGTTTGGCATATGAGGCGACTAAAAACACATCCCAGTCAGTATTTGATAGTTCGCTACGAAATGATTCTTCTTGAAGGCTCGTGGGTGTCAATACATCGATACCATGCTCAAGTGCCCACGCTCGGGCAGGACTTGGAGCGAGTACTAACCCGCGTCCCTGTTTACTGTCTGGGGCAGTTACAACTAAGGCCGGGAGATAGCCATGTATTTCAAGAGCTTCAAGCACGTGCACCGCAACAAGGGACGTGCCAAAAAAAGCAAAAAGCGGTTTCTTATTTGATGTCATGTAAGATTATTTCAATTTCTTGCCGGGAGAATATGCCGCACGCAAATTGTCTTTCTCTTTCCAATCTTCAAGCTTGATCGCTTTGTCGGTATAAAGGATACCGTCTAGATGGTCCATCTCATGCTGGAAGATATGCGCAATAAGTTCGGAACCATGGTAAATAAAAGGTTTACCTTTTTCATCCTGCGCTTTGATCGATGCGCGTTCATGGCGCAAGACTGTACCATATACTTCGCGCACTGAAAGACATCCTTCGGCCATCTCACGCTTTTTACGCGACACTCGCACAAGTTCGGGGTTAATGAGTACCATGTCTGAAGGAGCTTTTTCGCCTGCATCAGCGTCCCAATCAAATGCGCGGCTCGAAATAAGAAACATTCGAAGCGACTCACCGATTTGTGGTGCCGCGATAGCAACCCCGTGCTGTTCTTTTTTAAGCAGGTCTTTCATATGGGAAATTACACTCGCCAGCTTGCGCGTGCCGATATCTTTTTTCGCAACCGGTTTTGCAACTGCCCGCAGCACCGGATCGCCGTCTTGGACGATGTTTTTCTTCACGTACTCAATATAGGGTGTTTTAAGAGAAATGAAAAATGCCGCTCTGAAGCAGAGGCGGCAATAGAGGGGGAGGAACCGGCGGCAACGGGAAAGGAAGAATGTGCCGCCGGCCCTTATTTGCTCGGACCGTCATGAGGGGGTAATGACGGGGCTTCCGAGTGTCGTCTCGCATCAACGACCGGCTAGTCGGCAATGCGAGGGACAGGGTAGTGGCCGACCAGCGCAAGATGACGAACGGAGGCCCATACGTCACGTATCGCAGCCGGTCGGCCGACCCGAGGGGGCCATTGGAAGATGCAGCGGCGTCTCCCTTGGCAACACCGTCGGGTGTGGGAAACAACAAAAGTCAGACCAAAATATATCGTATTTTCTCTTTTGCGTCAATTTCTGTACAATATATATATGGAGCACATTAAAGCCCATATTACAGCAACGGTAAGCAAAAAAGAGCGTGCCACGGAGCGAGGAGAATTGATGCAGTATTTTCTTGAAAAATTAAATCGCTCGCGCGTGCGCGACGGCTATCCGGCGTTGACATTACCCCGGATGGGCAAGACGCTTCAAGCAATACCAACCAAAGATCTCTACTATCTTAAGAGCGTATGCGACCAGGCATCCGATTTTTCTAAAAAATTCTGGTGGGAAGTGAATCCCAAGAAACACGATAGTGCAAAAAAAGAAAAATGATTACTACATTCCAAACACGGCAAGTCTCGCCCCATAGTGATGCAAAGCATCTGGTACTGGGGTGGGAAGTTAATCCTAAAAAGCACACACAGAACGAGGCAATTCAGAAGGGTAAGACTTGGCCGAGCGGCCCGGAGCGCGCTTCTGAATTGTCTCGTTCTCCCAAATAAATATGTCTGAACGTTTTGTTATCGAAGGTCTCGCCGGGAAAAAAACGCTCCAAGGCGAGGTCGAAATAAAAGGTGCTAAAAATGCGGCGCTTAAAGCGCTGCCAGCCTCCGTGTTATTTGAAGATGAAATGCCAATGGGGAACCTGCCAGACATCGAAGATGTGCGGCGCATGCAAGAGCTTATTGCAGGACTTAAAGACGGGCCGGTATTGCGCAAAGATATTGCCGAGCGCCTGCGGGCTTCGATCGTTCTAACGGGGCCAGTTTTGGCGCGTGATGGGGAAGTCACATTCCCGTACCCGGGCGGCTGTGTCTTAGGGGAACGCCCGATAGATCTTTTTTTGCAGGGGTTTAAAGCACTTGGTGCTGAGGTAGAGGAAAAGGACGACCTTTTTCACTTCCGTGCAAAAAATAAGAAACTCAAAGGGGCGCGAATATTTTTTCCGTTCATCTCAGTTACTGCAACCGAAACGCTGATGCTCGCGGCTGTACTTGCAGAAGGGGAAACAGTACTCCAAAACGCTGCAATGGAGCCTGAGATTCCAGTGCTCGCAGAATATCTCAATGCCTGTGGCGCGAATATTACGGGTGCAGGCACACCCACAATTACGATTACAGGGGGTGGTCTCTTGCATGCGGCAGGCCGGAAATATGTAACGCCGCCTGATCGTATTGAAGCGGGAAGTTTTATTATTCTTGCAGCACTTGCCGGCAAGGAAGTAAAAATTTCCCATTGCGAACCTAAGCATATGGGCGCCCTCTTGGCAGTCTTGCGACGTGCCGATGTTGATTTTGAAATTGGAAAAGATTATGTGACTGTCTTTGGCGGCAATAAAGAAAATAGCGCATACAAACTTATTTCAGTCCGGACCCACGAATACCCGGGATTCCCCACAGACCTTCAAGCACCGATGGCAGTATTTATGTCCCAAGCAACAGGGGAAGGAACCTTGCTTGAAACTATCTTTGACGGTCGCTTTCGCTACGCCGATGACCTTATTCGCATGGGTGCCGATATTACTGTCATGAACCCGCATAAAATTTTGGTGCGCGGTCCGAAAAATCTCAGTCGTAAAGAGCTCGAAGGCCCTGATTTGCGTGCCGGCTTGGCTTATATACTTGCTGCAACGGTAGCAGAAGGCACCTCAACGATTAATAATCCATATGTTATTGACCGTGGCTACGAGCGTATTGAAGAGAGGCTTTTTGCCCTCGGGCTTTCCATACGGCGCGAGCAAGTATAGAGGTCCCCTATATACCCTGCGCCGCTCGGATTTCAAAAGCTAGCTTTTGACCTCTCGCTATCCTCGGGTATAAAATGCAGTCTCCATGGCGTTTTTTACTCCGAAGCTCGGGATTGATTTAGGCACGGCCAATACGCTTGTATTTGTGCCTGGCAAAGGGGTTGTGCTTAATGAGCCTTCCGTTGTCGCAATTTCCCAAGGAGACAATCGTATTTTGGCCGTCGGAGCCGAGGCAAAGCAGATGATCGGCAGAACACCTGACGAAATAATTGCCTACCGGCCGCTGAAAGACGGGGTCATTGCTGACTATCGGGTAACGCAGGCAATGCTGCGCTATTTCATTGGCAAGGCAATGAAGCGATACCAATTTTTCAAGCCCGAAGTAATGATCTCAGTACCAGCGGGCGTTACTTCAACCGAACGCCGGGCAGTTGTGGAAGCTGCCATACGCGCCGGGGCAAAGGCGGCGTATGTCGTTAAAGAGCCAATTCTTGCCGCAATCGGTGCAGGTATTCCGATACAAGAATCCAAAGGCCATATGGTTGTCGATATCGGCGGCGGAACAACTGACGTGGCGGTGATATCGCTTGGCGGTATCGTCGCTTCCATATCTGTTAAATGTGCAGGCGATCGTCTTGATCACGCGATAACCGATTATGTAAAAAAGAATTTTAATTTGGGTATCGGGGAAAAATCTGCCGAGCGCATTAAAATTGCGATCGGTGCAGCAGTGCCGCTTGAAGATGAGCTCACGACTGTGGTACGGGGACGAGATTTTATTACCGGCCTTCCACGCTCTTTTGAAGTTAAAACCAACGAACTGGTTAAGGCTATGGGAAAAGAGCTTCGTGAAATTATAAAAGCCATACGTGATGTCTTGCAGGAAACACCGCCAGAGTTAGCCTCCGACATTATTGATCAAGGCATTATTATGACAGGAGGCACGAGCATGCTGCGACATTTTCCTGAGCTCGTCTTGCGACGCACTGGTGTAAAGGCGGTAGTTGCAGAAAATGCACTCTTTTGTGTAGCGCTTGGTACCGGTATTGCGCTTGAGCACCTAGAAACCTACAAAAAAGCCGTTATTGCCAAAAGATAACCTATGCATCATGCATACATATATGAAGGACCACTTGCTGCCTTGGCCGGGCTGGCCAAGGATGCGCGCACGCGATTTCAATTTGCAGATTTGCACGACCCGAATGTGCAGGTTTTAGAGTTCGAGAAATTCGGGATTGATGAAGCGCGAGAACTGAAAGAAATGGCATCGCTTAAAAGCACTAGTGGTCGCGCGCTATTTATTATCGCTACAGGTTCAATGACAGTGGAGTCTCAGCAAGCGCTTTTAAAATTGTTTGAAGAACCACAAGCAGGAAGTATTTTTATTTTGCTTGTGCCGCAGGGAAGTGTGCTCCCAACACTGCGTTCGCGCTTCTTGCCGTATCCTCAGTCAAATCAGCAAGGTTCGACCTTGCTGGAATCAGCAAGGTCGAACCTTGCTGAGAATTTCGGCAAACGGTTCCTCGCGCTTCCCTATACGTCACGCAGCGCGGAAATAACGAAACTCCTGAAAGATGACGAAGGAGTTCGTGAGCGAGTGCGGGATCTTCTGAGTGGACTTGAAAGCGAATTATATAAGAATGTTTCTAAAAATGAGGAGGTAAGAAGTGCGCTTGCAGATATTGCAAAAGTCCGAAGTTATAGTAACGATCGCTCGCCTTCGTTTAAAATGCTTCTTGAACATCTTGCCGTCGTTCTGCCAAAATTATGATATATCATAATTTTTTATGACGCCTAAAAAACTGAAAGAAAGAAGAGAAAGGATATTGAAACTCGATCGCGCGCTTAAAAAACTCTTTCCGCATGCCACGACGGAACTGAAATTTAAGACGCCGTGGCAGTTTATGGTGGCGGTGCAGCTTTCAGCCCAATGTACCGATAAGCAGGTCAATAAAATTACTACAAATCTTTTTAAGAAATATAAAAAACTCGAGGATTATCTTAACACTAATCCTACGGAGTTTGAGAAACACGTCCATTCGTGCACCTATTCATTCCAAAAAACGAGAAACATCCTTGCCGCGGCAAAGATGCTAAAAAAGGAGTTCAATGGCAGGCTTCCCAAAACGCTTGCAGAACTAGTTCGCTTGCCGGGGGTTGGGCGCAAAACAGCGAATGTCGTACTTGGAGAGATATATGGAATAAGCGAAGGTATAACGGTGGATACCCATGTGATCCGCTTTGTTGAACGTTTTAACTTGAGCGACCATAAGGACCCGAAAAAAATTGAACAAGACTTGATGCTTCTCGTGCCAAAAAAAGAGTGGCCGCATTTGACCCACCGCATTATTTTTTATGGCCGCTACGTTGCTCCCGCGCGTGTCTATGACACTACGAAAGACCCGCTTATAAAAATTTATCCCAAAGCAGGTACGCGCTTTAGAGCTTCCTAGACAAAGGTTTCAAATGGTGACATAAAAAAGTGAGTTAACCGTTCCCTAGAGGTGCAGCGATGAACATTCGGGAAAACCAACGCCTGGCGCTCAATCGGGCAAATAAGGTGCCTGGAAGGCAGAAGCGAAGAAAGATGATAGGAGGAGCCGTGCTAATTTCTCTTGTAGCCGCTGTGGGCCTCCTCCTCTACTTATTTCCCCATATGTTTGTGGGGGGCATCCTGCAGTTGATTGAGTTTGCACAGTGGATCCCGTTCAACTAGCGACCGCTCTCCCCACAATCCAAGCTGCCGGTCCTTTGAGGCCGGCGCTTTTCTATTTCATTTGAAAACGCTACAATACATCCTCATGGCATACGACTTTAAACCATTTGAAAAGAAACTCGCAGAAATTGTAGAGCGGGCAGGGAAGGAACTTGCAGGAGTCCGCACGGGTAGAGCAACCCCCGCCATACTCGATTCTATCCAGGTTGAAGTCTACGGCTCGCGTATGAGCATTAACCAGGTGGCAAGTGTTGCTGTGGAAGATGCGCGCACACTGCGCATTTCTCCCTTTGACATGAGTCAAGTTAAAGAAATTGAAAAGGCAATCACGGTTGCCAATCTCGGCCTTTCAGTCGGCTCAGACGAACGGGGAGTGCGAGTATCCTTTCCTGAGTTAACCTCTGAGCGTCGAGCGGGGCTGATCAAGCTTGCAAAAGAACGCATCGAAGAAGCGCGCACTACCGTACGATCGGAACGGGACGATATATGGAACGATATACAAAAGCAGGAGAAAGATAAAAAAATAAGCGAGGACGATAAGTTCCGCGCTAAAGAGGACATGCAAAAGCGAGTCGACGCCGCCAATACAAAGCTCGACGATGCGCTTGAGCGTAAAGAAAAAGAAATAACCAGCTAACATTCATATATGTCCCTTCTTATTTTCATCGGGATTCTCATTGCCCTTATCCTTGTTCATGAGCTCGGGCATTTTGTCGTTGCAAAGTTGTTTGGGATTCGCGTCGATGAGTTCGGTATATTTTTCCCGCCGCGCATTTTTGCAAAAAAATTCGGAGAGACTGAATACTCCCTTAACTCTCTGCCATTTGGCGGCTTTGTAAAGATTTTTGGTGAAAATGGTAATGAAGGCGAGCGTGATAAAAGAAGTTTTGTAAATAAGCCCCGGTACGCTCAAGCACTTGTCATTGTTGCCGGCATCGTAATGAACCTTGTGTTTGCGTGGCTCATTCTTTCGGTGGGCTATATGGCAGGGTTGCCAACATCGGTTGAACATCAAGGTTTCGGTACCGTGTCTGATCCGCATATAGAAATAGTTGCTGTATTGCCGGAGTCGCCGGCAATGAAAGCGGGGATCGAAGCGGGGGATTCGATAAAAGCAGTTGGAACTGCTTCAATCGAGCCCTTTTATCCGGAAACTGCCGATGGAGCACAGACATTTATCGCATCGCACCAAGATGACAGCATTATTGTAATCGTGGCGCGCGAAGGAGAATTGAAAAATTTCGTTGTGCGGGCAAGCGAAGGACTTATTGAAGGTCGCAAGGCGCTTGGCATTCAAATGAATGACGTCGGCGTTTTGCAGTTGCCTCCTCATGTGGCTTTGGCGCAAGGCGGACTTTTAGCCTACAACATGACCATTGCGACGGCCGAGGGCCTTTCGCAATTCTTTACAACACTTGTGCGTGGTACTGCTAACTTCAGCGAAGTGGCAGGACCGATTGGTATTGCAAATATCGGGGCAGGAGCGG
Organism: Candidatus Parcubacteria bacterium; assembly: GCA_014379165.1. Lineage (GTDB taxonomy): Bacteria > Patescibacteriota > Minisyncoccia > Phycocordibacterales > SBAW01 > GWA1-54-10. Next base: position 4,876 of record JACMMG010000037.1, on the reverse strand, counting down.
TACAAAGCGGCTTTGTTGCCGCCATAACGCTTACTGCGATTATTTCAATAAACCTCGCCCTCATAAATATTCTTCCAATTCCTGGTCTTGACGGGGGACGTCTCCTTATTATTGCGATAGAAGGCACGATTCGAAGAGCAGTGCCGCAGCGTGTGACGCTTAGTCTCACAATAGCGGGCTTCGCGCTCCTTATTTTGCTTATGGTTGTCGTCTCATACCACGACATCGCCCGGCTCATCGGGTAATTTTTGCAAAAAAAGAACGCCCATGACCGTGGTAGGTCAGAGGGGCGTTCGAGTCACTTCTACTAGTTAGTTCCTTTAGCGGTTGCTCAGGCCGCTTTTGACGCATCCTCCTTGGCGGCCTCTTCGTAAAGGATCTCGTCGGGCGTCGCCTTCGGGGCAGGCAGGTGTTCAACTTTCTGCTTGCGGAAGGCCCGCTTACCGGCCAGCGTGTTGATGACGATGTCTTTGATCTCGGCAAACGTGAGTGCCGTGAACAATTCATCGTCTACGATCGGATGCGCCCGTGACCCGGCCAAGATGAGCGGGAACCGCTTCTTGTCTGCGGAGAAGCAGAACCACGTCGGCAACTCCATGAGCTTGCCACCGGGCAGGTCCGCAGCATTGCTGATCTTCTTCTTGAGATCTCGCGTGATCTTGATGCCGCGCTTCCTCGCTTCCGCCAAGAGAAGCTCCTCGAAGACCGGACGCAAAGAGACGTCCGAGTCCCTCCCGGTGGAAATGCCGACCCAGAACTGCTCCGGTTTCTCCGGGTTAGGGATCTGGCTCCACAGGACCACATCCGCGCCATTCTCCCAGGCCTCATTACGCAGGCCTGGTTTACCTGGAGCCGAGAAAAGCTGGACACGGCTTGGAAAAAGCGTGGACATGCATTCCTTCGGGTTCTTCTTGCAGAAGCGACGGTACCGGACCTTCGAACCGACGAGAAAATTGGTCCGATCGTACATTGCCTTCACGGCTTCGAGCGACTGACTGCCGATGTAGTTCCACAGCGGCTCGCCTGTCTCATCCCGGTAGAGCGGATTGAACTGATATCCGCTGATTAGGTGATGAATCGAGTCCGGCACCATTTTCTCGATATGGTCAGTCTGGGTAGCGAAGTTGGCGAGGGCGCGAACGCCCGCGTCCTTGGTGAGCTTGAAGTAGTCCGCTACAAGCTGAGCGCTTGAAGTCCGCGTCTTCGAGGGCAGGGCATGCTGGTCGAAGTCGTAGGGCGGTTCGAACTTCAGGCCAGTGTCCATATGGAATACGATGTAGCCAGCACCCTGCTCTTCGGAGAGCCGAGTGCCGGCGTGTACCGTCCTTATTTCCCATTTGCAGTCTTTCGGCAAGACCTTCTGGACGATGAGGAAGATCGAGACGTACGCGTCCGTATCGGGGGACTCATGTGTCACGAAAAGCACCTCCCGTCCGTCGAAGTCGATCTTGCCGTTGCCGTTCTTCTTGTTGACCTTCTTTGGACGCGCGAATGCGTCTGCAAAGGCCTGACTCAAAGCTGTAAGTATCGCCATTTCGTCCCCCTTTCAGTGAGGATGCCCATGCGGGCGGTTGGAGTTGACACCAGGATTCTTAACTAATAGTTACAAGGTGCGCTACCCTTTAGTATATCATATTACTCCACAAAAGTCAACTAAAACTGACCGTCCTTTTATTCTTTTGTTTTTGGGCTTAGAATGGCCTTTATATGCGTCAATCGCAGCTTTTTACCAAGACCCGCCGAGAGGCCCCCCAGGGCGAGGTTTCCAAGAATGCTCAACTCCTTATTCGCGCCGGTTACGTTCATAAAGAAATGGCGGGCGCATACACCTACTTACTACTCGGACATCGTGTATTGCAAAAAATAATTGGCGTCATTCGCGATGAGATGAACAAGATCGGCGGGCAGGAAGTTTTTATGACTTCGCTCCAAGACCCGGAACTTTGGGCAAAGACAGGCCGTTGGAGCGATGAGGCAGTAGACATATGGTTTAAATCACAACTTAAGGCCGGCGGCGATGTTGGTCTTGCGTGGTCGCATGAAGAGCCGCTGACATCGCTCATGCGCGAGCATATCTCTTCCTACCGTGACCTGCCGCGCTACGTGTATCAGTTCCAGACAAAATTTCGCAATGAGATGCGCGCTAAAAGCGGCATCATGCGCACGCGCGAGTTCATCATGAAAGACCTGTACTCTTTTAGTACTACCGAAGCAGACTTTAGGAAATTTTATGAGCTTTGCGCGCAAGCATATCTTGCTATCTTCAATCGCGTCGGCATTGGCGAGCAAACGTACCGCACATTTGCCTCGGGCGGCTCATTCAGCAAATTTAGCGACGAGTTCCAGACCGTATCAGAAGCAGGTGAAGACTTTATTTATGTGGATGAAGGAAAACGCATTGCGGTAAATAAAGAGGTGTATAACCCGGAGGTGCTTACGGAACTTGGTCTCGACAAGAACAACCTTAAAGAAATGAAGGCGATAGAAGTGGGGAATATCTTTCCTCTCGGCACGCGCTTTTCAGATGCACTCGGGCTTACCTATAAAGATGAGGAGGGGAAAGAGCATCCGGTCATTATGGGCTGCTATGGTATTGGTCCGGGCAGGCTCATGGGCACGATTGTTGAAACGCTTTCGGACGATAAGGGGATCGTGTGGCCCAAAAGTATTGCGCCATTCCAGGTGCATCTGATCGAATTATCAAACGGAAATGCCGATGTGCACAATGAGGCGCAAGAATTGTATCGCGAACTTACGGAAGCAGGAGTGGAAGTGCTCTGGGACGATCGCGACGCTCGGGCAGGAGAAAAATTTGCCGATAGCGATCTTATCGGTATTCCGCTTCGCGTTGTCGTATCAGAAAAAACCTTAGCAGCCGGAAAATTCGAGTGTACGCAGCGTTCCTCTGGGAAGACCGAATACATGAGCCTACCAGACCTGACGGAGAGTCTCGCACATGCTGAATGATTTTAAACAAAAAATATTCTCGTATTTATCAAATGATGTCGGCATAGATCTCGGCACGGCCAATACGCTTGTCTATTTGAGCGGAAAAGGCATTGTCGTTACTGAGCCCAGTGTTGTTGCAGTCAATCAAAAAACAGGACAGGTGGTGGCAGTAGGTACTTCCGCTAAGGCGATGCTCGGTAGAACACCGGCGCACTTAGCGGCCGTGCGCCCGCTGGTTGAAGGAGTAATTTCCGACTTCGAGGCAACCGAAGAAATGCTTGCGTATCTTATTAATAGGGCGCAGGGCATGTCGCGCAAGATGCTTGGTCCTCGCGCGGTTATTGGGGTTCCATCCGGCATTACGAACGTAGAGATACGCGCGGTTAAAGATGCTGCGCGCAATGCTGGCGCAAGAGAAGTCTATATTGTAGAAGAACCAATGGCCGCAGCGCTCGGTATTCGGCTTCCTATACGCGAAGCAATGGGAAGCATGATCGTCGATATCGGCGGGGGCACCGTTAATATTGCGGTCCTGAGTCTTGGCGGCGTGGTAAAAGCAAAAAATCTCCGGGTCGCGGGCGACAAACTCGATTCCGACATCATTTCCTATTTGCGCTCTGAATTTAAAATACTTATTGGTGAAAAAACGGCAGAGAACGTAAAGATGGCGATTGGGAGCGTAGTTGAAGGCGGCGGACATCTAGAAGCAGTTGTGCGTGGCAGGGACCTTATCACCGGCCTTCCACGCGAAATAATTATTACAGACTCCGACATTCGCGAAGCTATTTCGCAATCTATCGATACGCTGGTTGAGTCGATCCGTGAGGTACTTGAAACAACGCCTCCTGAAATTCTTTCCGACATTATGCGCAATGGGATTGTGCTTACGGGCGGTGGCGCTTTGCTTAAAGGCCTCGATACGCTCCTTATGCAATGGCTCAAGGTGCCTGTCGTTGTAGCAGATGACCCTCTGACAGCCGTTGCTCGTGGCACCGGTGTAATACTGGAAAATCTGGAAGCCCACAGAGACGTATTTTTGGAATATGAAGACGATCTCTCGTAGCCATTGGCGCAAACGCCCACCCTACGCCAACATTGCCGTTGTTTTTGTTGTAGTTATTGTTTTTGGATGTCTCGCACTGTGGCGTGAGAAGTTTGCCGGAGTACTATGGACGGTAGGAGAGCCCATACTAAAAACTCGCATGGCTGCAGGCAACGCTTTTTCTGGGGTTTCCGCGCAGCTGTATTCGAAATCTGCGCTTGTAAAAGAAAATGAGGCACTTAAAGCAGCACTTGCTTCTTCGACTGCAGCGCTTTTAGATCGCGATTTACTAGTCAAAGAAAATACTGATTTGCGCCGTCATACCGGAAGTGCGGCCGAGATAATGGCTGGAGCGACGCTTGCCAGCGTCATTATGCGGCCGCCTGCCGTCCCATACGACACGTTTGTAATAGATGTGGGTACAGACGCAGGAGTTCGCGAGGGAGATCTTGTTGCCGCTGCAGGGAGCGCACTTATCGGCGTTGTCTCACAGGTATACGGAAGTACCGCACGGGTTGTCTTGTTTTCTTCCCCAGGCATGAGCTATCCGGCTACCTTGCGTACAAAAAACGGAAAAGAAGGCGACATACCCCTTACGATGGTAGGGCAGGGGGCAGGCTCCATGCGCGCGGAAGTTCCGGCTGGCAGTCCAGTTAGTATGGGAGATTTCGTAATTTTGCAAAGTACTACGCTTACACTCACCGGAATTGTTTCGGATGTCGAGCGCTCGCCAAGTAGTTCATTCCAGGTGCTTTATTTCCATTTGCCTATTAATCTTTTTCAATTGCAATTCGTCGAGGTGCGTCATATACCGCAAGTATGAAGGCCGCTCCTTTTTTGCTGATTGCATGCGTACTTCTTTGTAGCGCATTTATTTTTTCTTTT
>JACMMG010000036.1 GCA_014379165.1 Candidatus Parcubacteria bacterium | reverse complement strand
GTAGAAGGCCTCGTGCGCAGCGGCAAAATAGACATTATCGTTATAGACTCTGTTGCCGCACTTACTCCTAAAGATGAAATCGAAGGTGACATGGGTTCTTACCAAGTCGGCAAGCAAGCCCGGCTTATGTCGCAAGCGCTACGTAAACTTACTGCGATTGTCTCAAAATCTAAGACAATCGTTATTTTCATCAACCAAATCCGCATGCAGATAGGCGTCATGTTCGGAAACCCCGAAACAACGACTGGTGGCAAAGCATTAAAATTCTATACCTCGATCCGTCTTGATATCCGTCGTATTGCTCAGATTAAGAAAGGAGAAGAAGTTGTTGGTGGGCGGCACCGCGTCAAAGTTGTAAAGAATAAAGTTGCTGCCCCGTTCCGTACGACCGAGTTTGACCTTATGTATAACGAGGGAATCTCAACAGAGGGCGAATTACTCGCGCTTGGAGAGCGTCTTGGCTTGGTAGAAAAAAGCGGAAGCTCTTATTCTTTTAGTGAGGAGAAGCTCGGTCGCGGGTATGACGCCTCGCGCACATTCCTTCGCGAGAATAAAAAAGTGACAAGTGAACTCCTAAAAGCCATCCGCAAAGGACTTGCCAATGATGCTTCAGGCAAAAAGACTGCCGCGGCTGGAGAAGGATCTGACGACGTCTCTGAATAGTAGGCTAAACGCAAATACTCCTACGAGGAGCGCAAGTTGGACAAGTATCGTAGTACCGGAAATCGCCGAAAGAACGAACGGTGCGATACTCCCTACGCCATGGCTCGCTACATTTGCAAAATTCGCCACCACATTTGGTAGTGAAACCAAAAATGCGAGTCCTGCTATTGAAACGAGTAGCATGTAGAATTTCAATGCAGTAAAACCACTTGCAAGTCTGAATGTGTAGATGGCTGCAACACTACCCATAACATTTTTTTCAATCTTGCTCATACTCTATATACTTGGTTTTAATGACTCATAAATTTTTCTGAACTCCGTTTTCGCCCGGTGCACTCTGGTTTTTATAGCGCCAACTGAAACCCCCTCTTCTTTTGCTATTTCCTCTTGGGTTTGTCCATCTATAAAGAAGGCACTGAGAGCTTTAGCAAACAATGGAGACATCCGGACTAGAACAGAGGCAATTTCATCGGTCAATTCTTTTTTCTCGAACTGCCGCAAATTCCGATCGGGTATAAGATTCCAAATTTCCTCATCAAGCGCCACTTCCCTTCCTCCTTTGCGCTTGCGCTTCATATAATGTGTAAGCGCTGTATTGATGAGCACTCGATACCCCCAGGAAGAAAAAGATGCTCCCTCTTGCTTCTTAAACTTCGCCGCGTTGAGGTATATCTTAGTGAATGTCTCTTGTACGATATCCTCTGCTTCTTCTTGCTCGTGCACTATTGACTTGGCTTTGCGTAAGAACGGCTCTTCGTACTTGCGCACCAATACAGCAAAGAGTGACGGGTGCGAAAGCGAAGCAATAAGCAGTTCTTCATCGCTCCCTTCTTGTACAGATTCTTCCGAGAGATACTCCATGGCCAAAGCATATACCACGTGGCATCTTTTACAACTACTTGAGTTAATATAAGTTTCAAGTACAATGGCCTTATTGCCTTCGGGCATTTTTTCATTCTATGTTGGAATATAACGAAATTTTGCCAAAAAAGGTTATCTTGCTAGACAATGAGCCCTATGAGGTCTTAGATGCGCATGTCTTCCGCAAACAGCAGCGCAAACCAGTTAACCAGACGAAATTGCGTCACCTTATTACTGGCCGGGTCACTGAGCAGGCTTTTCATGTTTCCGACAAGGTGCCGGAGGCTGATCTTTCAACTAAGCCGGTTAAATATCTCTATACAAATCGCGGCGAGTGGTGGTTCTCTTCTCCGACAAATCAGTCAGATCGTTTTTCTTTGGCAAACGACATAGTCGGCCCACAAGGGATGTTCCTGAAAACAAATACTATTATTGACGCTCTTGTATTTGACGAAAAGATAATCGCGCTAAAAATGCCTATTAAAGTCGAGTTAGCAGTAAAAGACGCGCCACCGGCGGTACGAGGAAACACTTCGCAAGGCGGTGTAAAACAAATTACGCTTGAGACCGGTGCTACCGTAAACGCTCCTCTTTTTGTGAACGAAGGCGACGTCGTGCGTATCAATACGGAAACCGGCACCTACGTGGAGAGGGTGGACAAAAAATAGCGAAACAAAAACCCCCTGCATGCAGGGGGTTTTTGTTTATCGAACGATATACGGCTAAATCGCATTAGAGATGCGATCGCCCGATTGTCCTTAACGGACAATATAGGGCAAAAGCGCCATAAAACGTGCTCGCTTTATCGCAGTACCGAGCGCGCGCTGATTTGCAGAAGAAAGTCCAGTGCGGCGACGCGGCATTATCTTGCCATGGGGGTTAAGGAAGCGCTTTAGCGTTTCCGTATCCTTATAATCGATTCTTTGAAATTGAGATGCGTATTCAGCCATATAAATTTCCATTTCTTTTTAATTCGTTCTAACTAAAGTTAGAACGGGATGTCATCCGGATTAATATCCTCTTCAGGATAATCTATTGCATCATCCTTTGGCGCTTTCTGAGGAGCTTCGGCATCAGATACATTTTGAGGTGCTGCACTTCCTCCACCTGTACCACTGCCACGGGGGCCAAATTGTACGCGCTCTGCAATAATTTCAGTCTTGTACTGCTTGCCTTTCTCGGGAGAATCCCATGTGCGCGTCTGGATGCGTCCTTCAACGTACACAGAGCTTCCCTTTTTAAGATACTGAGCGGCAGTCTCTGCTTGGCGCCCGAAGACAACAACATTATGAAATTCCGTTGCTTCCTGCTTACTGCCGTCTTGTTTCTTAAATACGCGGTTAGTTGCAACTCCAAACGATGCTACTTGCCCACCCGAAGGAAGCGACCGCAGTTCCGGATCGCGGGTAAGGTTGCCAAAGAGCATTGCTTTGTTGATGTACATAGCGTGTTATGAAGTGAGAGCTTCGATTGATTTTTCAAGTTCCTCTTCGGATACCGGTCCTTTTACCTCTTCCGGAGCACTTGCAGGTTTTTTGATAACCTCACCTTCTAGACGGTCGGAGGTGAATATTGCACGGCGTGTAGGAGCATCTTCGCGCACCGTTTCCACAAGCAAGTAGCGCAGAATATCTTTCGTTGAACGCAGCATTCCTTCAAGTGCGGGAATATATTCTTTTTCTGTCGC
>JACMMG010000035.1 GCA_014379165.1 Candidatus Parcubacteria bacterium | reverse complement strand
GTTGTCGTAGGAGCTCTTTTAATGTGGACAGGTATGGCCATTTCAGGAAACGATTCTTCCTCTGAGGTAACAAGCGGTACGACAACAACGGATGAGAATGGAAACACCTCGCAGACATCATCAAATACTACTTCGAATACAGCTGGAAATCTTTCAGGCGCAACAGGTGCAGCGACAGTTAGCGCAGCAACCCAAGCAGCTGGCATGCAAGTAATGGTTTCACTCTCCAAAGTAAATGAACCCACGTGGATCATCGTCTATGACAATGTAAATGGCGCACCAACCTGGATACTTGGTGCGGGGTTGGTGTTTCCAGAATCACCAAAGGAAGTCGCTATAGATTTATTGCGTCCCACAACTGCAGGCCAGACGTATCTCATTGCACAAGGGAGTGACGTAAACGACGATCATATTTATACTCAAGGAGTAGATATGGCAATGCGTGATTCTGGCGATAAAGTCATAACAACATCCTTCAGAACCCGCTAACTATGTTTCCTCCTCTCCTTGGCGCCGCAATCGAATCCGCATCAGCGATTAGCCTCATAGCTGCAGCCTTGTTTGGCGCATTCTTAGGAGTTGAACGATCTCTTGCAGGTAAGCACGCTGGCATGCGCACGTATGCATTGGTTTCGCTCGGCTCCTGCCTCTTCGTTATTATTGGGACGCTCTCGAGTTTGCAGCTGAGCATATTTCCAGGAATTAATCCGCTTCAAATTGCTGCTTCTATTGTAATCGGTATCGGATTTATTGGCGCTGGACTTTCAAGTATGCGGGGAGATCATGCCGAACTTACGACCGCTTCAGGCATATGGGTTGCTTCCGGCGTAGGTATGGCGTGCGGGTTTGGGTTCTATCTTCTGGCATTTGCGGCCACAGCGATTTCGCTCATTGTCTTTTCGGTTTTTGCGAAGTTAGAGCGTGCACTGCGGGTCCGATACGGCAAAGAGAGCGAGTAAGTGGCTCGCGCATAGCGCGACCACATTTGGATTTTCAAAAGTGAAGTATCACTAAGAAAATCTCGGCGTGCTAGAATGGCTCAAATGAGCCAGTATTACAAACCCAATCGCAATCCTAACTATAGTTATGGCGGGGCTAATTGGACATTATCGCGCTCCAAAATAGACCTCTTTCAGGAATGTGCGCGATGCTTCTATATAGACAACAAGCTGGGTGTCGCGCGACCGCCGGGCTTTCCGTTTAACTTAAATAGTGCGGTTGATGCGTTGCTTAAGAAAGAATTTGACACACATCGTGCAAATGGCACGCAGCATCCGCTTATAAAAGCCTACGGACTTGATGCGGTGCCGCTTAAGCATGCCCGCATGGACGAATGGCGCGATGCCCTTAAACGGGGTATTCAGTGCCTACACAAACAAACAGGATTAAAAGTACGTGGTGGGGTAGACGATATATGGGTTGGGAAAGACGGAAAATTAATTGTCATAGATTACAAAGCAACCAGCAAGGACAGCAAAATAGAGTCGCTTGATGAAGAGTGGCACCGCGGCTATAAACGTCAACTCGAAATATATCAGTGGCTCTTACGCCAAAATGGTTTTGAGGTATCCGATACAGGGTATTGGGTATATGCCAACGCCACTAAGGATCGAGAAGCATTTGACGGACGTTTGGATTTTGAACTTACGCTTGTACCGTATACGGGCTCTACCGATTGGGTGGATGATTGTCTTATTCGCCTTAAGGCATGTCTCGATTCACCCGAGATTCCCGCTGCAGGGTCAGATTGCGATTTCTGCGCGTACCGCGAGTCGGCAGGGAAGGCTTTACAGAAAGCGTATAGTGAAAGCGGTTCTGCTCCGAAGGCCCCCATTACAAAAAGAAAGATTGCAAAACAAGATGAAAAAGATAAAGAAAAACCAGTCACCGCTCAGCTTTTCTAAAAAAGGCAAAATCAGATCTGATTTTGCAAATCGAGTAGTCGCCGTGGTGTCGAAAATTCCCAAAGGGAAAGTAATGACGTATGGCGAGGTGGCCCGTAAAGCCGGCAAGGCGGGTGCATCGCGAGCAGTCGGTTATTGGATGTCGAAAAACTACGACCTTAAGATCCCATGCCACCGTGTTATTCGAAGCGATGGGAAAATTGGCAACTATAACCGCGGCGGCACTAAGGCAAAGACCGCGCTCTTGAAGAAAGAGGGTGCCGTGCTATAACTCATCAAGAGGTTTCTTGCCCTGGAGGCCGTGATGAGTGTCATCGAGAAGTATGTGGGACTTTTCTTTGTTGCGGGACTGATGACAATAATTGGCAGCCTATATCTATTCATGAGCCCCTACGGACTCGTGCAAGTCAAGAATGGCGACTGTGTCGCCGTGGGCGTATCTGCGACCGGGACCGAGGTCGGTACCAGAGTGCGGTGTGGAAATGTGGAGGGCGTTTCTTCTTACGCGCCGCTTGCGCTCTTGTTCGCGTCGGAACATGGTCGTGGTTCACCAGACACTATCCAGCTCAAGTGCACGATTAGCTGGTCTGGGGATGCCACCTGCAACGAGATGTCTTTCGCACCCATAACTTTCCTGGAGCCGCCGCAATAACCCGACGGCTTTTTCTTTTTGTATACTAGGCATATGGAAGTCAAAATCGAGCCCTCGTGGAAAAAGCATCTGGAAGAGGAATTCGGTAAGTCGTATTTTCAGGAGCTGACAACGTTTGTAAAGGACGAATATAAAAAAGGGGCAGTATATCCGCCGCCAAAATATATCTTTCGTGCATTCGAATTAACGCCTTTTGACGATGTTAAGGTTGTAATATTGGGTCAAGATCCGTATCACAATATTCATCAGGCGCACGGGCTTAGCTTTTCAGTCGAAGAGGGGCAACGGCTTCCGCCCTCGCTCCAGAATATTTTTAAAGAAATAGAAAGTGACCTAGGTGAATCTCTAAAAAATAAAACCGGCGATCTGTCGCGCTGGGCCAAACAAGGTGTTTTACTCTTAAATGCAACACTTACGGTGCGAGCACATTTGGCAGGCTCCCACCAGGGCAAAGGGTGGGAAGCCTTTACCGATGCAGCAATAAGGGCACTTTCAGATCAGCGTGAGCATCTCGTTTTTATACTCTGGGGTAATTATGCCCGCACCAAGGGCACGCACATCGACAGAAGTAAACATTTAGTTATAGAGTCGCCCCATCCTTCCCCCCTTGCCGCACATCATGGCTTCTTTGGCAGCAAACCTTTTAGCCGTGCGAATGAATACTTAATCGAGCACAGCAAAGAGCCTATTAATTGGCTCTAGTTAAGTAAAAATAAAAAGTCTCTGGCGTGGAATCCAGAGACTTCAGAGAACATCGCGGCCTACGAGTAGTTCACAACGAACATGCCGGTTTCGGGGTCCTTCTTGCAGCCACGCCATTGGTGGACCCCGTTCATGGCGATGTAGATGCCTGGATTCGCATAGAGACAGGCTCCGACAGCGAGGCCGAGGTTGAATTCAGCGTCGCTGAGCTTCATCACTGCTGGTTGTAGCGCGCCCGTAAGCACGATTGTCTTCTTCTTGTCGATCTTGGCCTTGCTGATCGCCGCCGCCGTCTCGAGCATCGTGTCGGTGCCATGCGTGATGATGATTCCGTCCGTATGTGCTTCTTTGCACGCCTTCACGATCCGAGCGCGATCCTCTTTAGTGATGTTGAGACTGTCCTTCTTCATTAGAGAAATAGGACGTACCACCATAGATTTTTCGAGCAGTTCGTCCAGGAAAGGATAGGCGAACGACGCTCCGATGTGCAGGTCGCGAACGCCTTTGCCCGCACCGTACCGCTTATCGATCGTGCCGCCCGTTGTAATGAGCGTTAAGCCTGCTTTGTTGGGCATGTTAGCACCTGTGGGTTTGTTGCTCTGGTCGAGATATTAAAATATAAAAACTAACTAGTCAATAGTGTACTGTGACGTTGAAATTTTTCCCCATTCCTTCTTCATAAATAGACACCTATGATAGGATTAAACGGACTAATGCTTGAATAGAACACTTTTTTTTGATAGACTGAATTAACGGATATGGGCACTACTAATACCACTACATTTAGACTTTTTCGCAAAAAAAGAAGGGATTTTCTTGATGGGTACACTGCTATTTTGGACTTCTCTCCTTTGAAAGAGAAATATAATTCTGACTCTACAGACGAGGTAGCGGATACTAATTCTCTTTTTGCAGATTGGCTTGCTGTTGGGTCGGATATAACAACTGCAACAAAGGAATTTGAAATTCTCGAAGCTGCAAATATTACTTCAAAAAGCAAGGCTGTTGAAGAGGCAGTAGCGGAATTTAAAGCTATGAACGACTTTTCAAAATAGATGGCCGCGGACGATAAAAAAGAAATAAAAGAGGCCCCCCAGCGAGTTGAGTCTCGAGAAATGCCTCGTAATGATGCAGTAATCATTACGCAAGAAAATTTTTCTGGACCTCTTCCCAGACCTGATATATTGGCGGGTTATGAAAAAATTTTGCCGGGAGCGGCAAATAGAATCGTGAGTATGGCAGAAAATCAGTCCGCTCACCGGCATTCACTTGAAAATTGGGTCGTTCGAGCAGATGCTATTCGATCTTTAGGAGGATTAGTTTGTGCTTTTCTTATCGTAATAGCCGCAATGGGCATTGGCACTTATCTCACCATCCAGGGCAAACCTGTTACCGGCATAATCGTTGCTCTGGGCTCATTAGGAACTATCGTAGCAGCCTTTCTCTACACGAATACAAATAAGGTAGCTAAGGAAAAAAAGGATAGGGACTCTGAGGAGACTAATTAAGAATGGCGGCGGCATCACCATTATTAAAGTTTAAAACGAGATAATCTCGAATTCGGGATAGGATTCGGACTTCCTACACTCGCAAAAGGGCTTTGAGTTTAGAGGCGTCTTCATGCGGGCCGATGACGGCCAATTTAAGACGCTCGGTCTTAAAGATATCTTTTGCTACACGTTGCACGTCTTGCGCAGTTACAGCTTCGAGCTTTTTGGTTATTTCTTCAATCGTTTCTATCCTATTTAGGAGCGTGAGCGAAGTCGCTGCATATTGTGCCAGCGCATCTGAGGTATCAAGCGAAAGAGCGAGCGAGCCTTTACTGTGCTC
>JACMMG010000004.1 GCA_014379165.1 Candidatus Parcubacteria bacterium | reverse complement strand
TTTATTTTTTCTTTTTGGCCATTTGCCGCGTTGGCCGTCGTGCTCTTAGCGCTTTCAGGAAATCTAATTTTTTGTGTTGTGCTTGGTATTACCCTTGATCTTGTATACGGCGTACCTGTTGGAATTTTTCACATCGTGCTGTTTCCTTTCACGCTTCTTTCGCTCATAAGTATATTTTCGCGCCTCTTCATGAAGCGCTACATGCTTTCAGAGGCATCAGAAAGGCTGCAGTAGTATACTACCTACATGCTGAGGCTTCCGCGATTCTTTAGGCGACGCAGACGCAATGTCGAGATAGAACCGGACGAAATTTTTCTTGATGCTAGTAATTTGCCGGAATTTGACCGCGAGCAGTTCGAAGGCCGTCTTGAGAGGCCCATACGCAGGGAATCGCTTCTAATTGCGGGAGCGTGTATAGCACTCTTGGTGTTTGGATATGGAATCCGAGCGTTTAACTTAATGGTCGTACACGGCACGGCCTATGCGAAACAAGCCGCAGAAAACCAGCTCGAAGGGCGAGTCATGATAGCAAGCCGCGGTACTATTACCGACCGGAAAGGACGAGAGCTTGCATTTAATGACCATACGGCAAGCTCGACTGATTTTACGCAGCGACAATACGCCGATTTTCTGGGGCTTGCCCATACGCTTGGCTATGTAAAGCCGCCCGCAAAAGACTCGAAGGGTTTTTACTATCGCGATTCGTACGAGGGCATCGATGGCATAGAAGAGGTTTTTGACGAACAGCTCAAAGGTACAAATGGACAAATTTTAACTGAAGTGAACGCCAGAGGAGAAGTCGTTTCGCAAAGCACGGTTCGCGAGCCTAAGGAAGGAAAAAAAATAACATTATCGCTGGACGCTGAAATGAATCAAGCGCTCTTCCGTGCTATTTCGACGCGCGCGGAACAATCTCATTTTCAGGGTGCCAGTGGTGTTGTAATGGACCTTCAAACGGGCGAACTCTTAGCACTTACCAGTTTTCCGGAATATTCTTCTCAAGCTCTTAGTAACGGGGACAGTGAGTCTTTGGCAGCACTCAGTGCCGACAAACGTCAGCCGTTTCTAAATCGGGCTGTCAACGGTTTGTATGCTCCGGGCTCTATCGTTAAGCCTATTGTTGCCGCCGCCGCGCTAGAAGAAGGAGTCATAGATGAGACAACCGAGATTCTTTCAACCGGGTCTATCTCTATCCCGAACCCCTACAACCCAAGCAACCCTTCTATATTTAAAGACTGGAAAGCTCACGGCTATGTCGATATGCGCCAAGCGATCGCGGTATCTTCAGACGTATATTTTTATGAAGTGGGAGGCGGATTCCAAAGCCAGCCTGGGCTCGGGATCGCACGACTCGATCGGTATTTTAAACTCTTCGGGTTTGAAGGGGACCCTGGACTCACAGGCATGAGTAGCGCTGTTGGCACCATACCAACGCCGGAATGGAAAGAAAAAGTCTTTGATGGGGATCCATGGCGAGTAGGAGATACGTACAATACTTCAATAGGTCAGTACGGAGTTCAAATTACGCCGTTACAAGCCGTGCGTGCGATAGCCGCTGTTGGAAATGGCGGCAAGCTTTTGACACCAACTCTGCTTGCAAGTTCAACGCCGCGATTTACTCCCATTCCGATTGGCCAACATCCACTGCAAGTTGCGCGCGAAGGAATGCGCCTTGCGGCATCTGTGGGAGGTACCGCGGCAGCGGTGAGCTTGCCATTTGTGAATGTGGGAGGAAAAACCGGGACCGCGCAGGTGGGGGCTAAAAACGAATTTATGAACTCCTGGATCGTTGGATTCTTCCCATATGAACACCCGCGCTACGCTTTTGCCGTTGTACTTGAACGGGCGCCTGCTGGCACCTTGGTTGGAGCCCCGGCCGCAATGAGCGACTTTTTTTGGTGGATGAACGCTAACGCCAAGGAGTACCTTCAATAAGGTAGGGTTGACCCGGTACCTCCTTCGGGTTACACTTCTCTCGCACCACACCTACTATGACAGAAGAACTTATGTCCCGAGAAAAATTCGAAGAGCTCAATAGCGAGCTTGATGAATTGCGCACCACGCGCCGCAAAGAAGTTGCGGAGCAGCTTGAATATGCTCGCTCGCTCGGCGATCTCTCGGAAAATGCAGAATATCAAGAAGCCCGTGAAATGCAGGCGGCTGTAGAAGAGCGGATCGCAAAGCTCGAATCGATCCTTAAAGCGGCAAAAATTGTTCAAGGCGGTAAGCACGACGGTGTGGGCATGGGCTCGACAGTTACCGTGCAAAAAGTAGGCGCGGATGAAAAGCATGTCTACATTATTGTTGGCGCTGAAGAAACAAACATGTTTGAAGGAAAAATTTCGTATCACTCTCCTTTGGGCAACGCGCTTTTAAATAAAAAGAAAGGAGAGGAATTTTCTTTCCACACTCCTCGAGGCGCGCAGCGTTACAAAATCCTCAAAGTTGAGTAATAAAAAAAAGTCCGGCGGCAAGCCGGGCTTTTAGTTTTGGAAGTCCCTCTTACTTGTTGGGTTCTTCTTGCGCCAGCACTTTTAGGAACTGGAGTACTGCTAGGCGGGTTTTCGGGCTCAGGGTGACTACCCGGCGCTCAATTTCGCGGAACGTTGAGCTTGGCGTGGCACCAGGAAGTTTTTCGTAAAAGTACAAGATCGGCACTTCAAGGGCACGCGCGAGCTCAAGAAGACGGCCCGCGGAGATCCGAATTCGCGCTGTCTCATAGCAATGAATCGTAGGTTTGCTCACCCCGATTCGTGCGCCAAGAGTTTCCTGGCTCATGTCCAGAGCGTCGCGCCGGCGGCGCAAGCGTTTTCCGATTACACGGTCGATGGGGCCGGTTTTTTCTTTCATCTGCGCCTCCTGTGCGCGTTGCTGAAGCAATTTTTACCCTAAAAAAGTATTATAGTCAACGCCTGCGACAACGTTCCTATTGTTTTGGCCGAAGAAGTGGAAAAATTTGAGTTTCGTGCGCAGGCTTATCTTCAAGAAAGGCAAAGAGGCGTTCAGAGACTCCAAAACCAAATGCTGGCGGCATGCCATATTCCATATCATTTATATAATCTAGATCAAGCCGTTGAGCCTCTTCATCGCCCTCATCGCGAAGTTTTTGTTGATCTTCAAAACGTGCTCGTTGGTCTAAGGGATCATTTAATTCGCTGTATCCTTTTCCAACTTCTGATCCAGCAATAAGAACCTGTAAACGCTCGACGGTTTTACCATCGGGAGAACGTTTAGCTAATGGCTCCATATATGTAGGAATACCTGTTAAAAACGCCGGCCCACTTACTTCTTTTCGGATAGTTTTCCAAATATTATCTACTGCCCAGCGGATGTTGTATTCAGTATGGATATATTTAATACCCGCTTTTTCGCATATCTCTTCTAAATCTGATTTAGTAACTTTTTCTCCAGTTTTTTCATAAATTTCTGTAATCGGATCCAATCCAAATCGCTCTTTGATTAGAGTACTAAAGTTAATCTCTTTCCATTCATCGCCCAGGTCCACATGGTGACCATTAATGTCGAACACAAGCTTTCCGTACACTTCTTTTGCAATATGGCGGTAAAGGTCTTGTACGAAGGCCATCCCTTTATGCATGTCGCTGTAGGCTTCGTAGGTTTCAAGCTGGGTATAGTCTTGCAAATGCTCACGCGACTGACCTTCGTTGCGGAAGATGCGTCCAATTTCAAATACTTTAGGGAAGCCAGCGATAAGAAGCCTCTTTTGCCACAGTTCTCCGGCTGAAATGCGTAGGTATGCCTTTATATCGAGCGCATTGTGATGTGTT
>JACMMG010000034.1 GCA_014379165.1 Candidatus Parcubacteria bacterium | reverse complement strand
TGGTCCTCATCAAACATCGAGCCGTGTACAAGAAATGCAGACAAAAGAAGCGTTTCTCAATGATCTCGCAACGTACCAGGAACTTGCACAGCGCATTGCAACCGGCAAAGAGAAGCTTCAAACGCTTTTAAGCAGCTACCGCGCGGAGGGCAAGCGGATTGTCGGCTATGGGGCGCCTGCTAAGGCGACAACGCTTTGCTATGGGTACGGGATCGATGGAAGTACACTCGAATACATCGTTGATGATTCAATAATAAAGCAAGGCCGGTACATGCCGGGGACACACATCCCGATCAAGCCTTCGAGCGCTTTGTATGATGACAAGCCCGAGGTTTGTCTTATCCTTGCATGGAATTTTGCCGACTCGATAGTCAAAAATCACGAACAATTCGTAAAAAACGGAGGTATATTTATCTCTCCTGTCCCTGAGCCGCGCATCATCGCGTAGCCTTGTTTTAGAGCTATTTTTACGCTACGCTACTGAAACTATGCGTAAGGGAAAGACAGTCCTTGTCTTTGGGGCCAATGGCTTCATCGGCCAGCATCTCGTTCACCGTCTTTTAAAGGAAAAAGGCTGGTATGTCATAGCCAATGATTTAAGAGACAACGCGATTCGCAAATACAATAACAACCCACGCTTCGAATTTCATAAAGGCACTATTTTTAATAAAAAACTTATACAAAAGCTGGTTGCTCGTGCCGATATTGTTGTTCCGCTTGCGGGTATTGCAACCCCAAAAACGTATATCAGCAATCCTCTGCATGTGTATGAAGTTGATTTTGAAGCGAATCTTGAAATAGTTCGAGAGTGTGTAAAAAGAAAGAAAAGGGTGATTTGGCCTTCAACCTCTGAAGTGTACGGTATGAGCACAGACGATGAATTTCATCCTGAAACGTCGCATCTTGTTATGGGCCCAATAAATAAAATGCGTTGGATCTATGCTGCCGGCAAACAACTTGCCGACCGGGTGGTATATGCATACGGACGTGACCGGGGGCTCGACTTCACCATCTTCCGTCCGTTTAACTGGATAGGGTACGGTCAAGACAATATTCACGATACGAGCGGAACTTCGCGCCTTATTACGCAATTTCTTGGCAATATTTTGCGGGGTGAAGATTTACGGCTTGTCGATGGTGGTGACAATAGGCGTTCTTTTACCTATATAGACGATTGCATTGATGCGCTGATGAAAATTATTGAGAATAAAAACGGCATTGCTTCAGGCAGAATATACAACATTGGCAACCCCAAAAACAATAAATCTATTCGGGAAGTCGCTACAACCATGCTTAAACTTGCACCGAAGCATCATCATTTCCGCGAAAATGCTAAAAAGGTGCGCATTGTTCATACCACGCCGGATAAGCATTACGGTGAGGGGTATCAAGATATGATCAATCGCAAGCCGCATATACGTACTACCCAGCGCGAGTTAAATTGGAATCCTAAAATAGACTTGCGTGAATCACTCAAGCGGATTTTCGAAGCGTATGTAGAGGAACTTAATCAAACGCATCCTCCCAAAAAACCTGTGCGTAAAGCGAGTAAGCGTTAATAAAAACTAAACCGCCGCACTTTCTTTTGAAAGTGCGGCGGGTATTTTGCTGACGACGCTGTGTTTCAAGCGCCGCGGCGATCCATGTACTCGATGACCTTCTCCGGGTCCATGAGATCGCCCTTCGCGTGGTACTCATAGATCCGGACTGTTTCGGCGAAGATGAAGTCGGTCCGTTTGCCGGTGAGAGTTCCCTGCGAATGGACTGCCCCTTCGTCCCACCGAAGCTGTCTGCCGAAGTAGGGGTAGAGCTTGAGCTCCGGATAGTCCCGCTCGGCGACCGTTGCGGCGCCGATGAAAGCGCGCAATATGTGCCACTCCGGCGCCACGCCGACAACGCGTCGGATGCCGCGGGCCTTGGCGTACGCAGCCACCGCCACCATCTCGGAAAGGGTATTGATCATCTCCTTCCCATTGATGGTGACGATCGAGCCTTCGATGCCGACGATCCGGTCTTCCGTAATGCCGCGGCGCATCAGTTCCTCCTTCCACGCGTTGAAGCCGCGATAGCCGGAGAGGCTGCCGTGGCCGGCGATGGCGATTGGAGCATGGAAGTCCAGCGCTGCATTGAGCACCGAACTTTCGTTCTCTTGGGTCTGCCCAAAGAGGTAGATTAGTTCAGGTTTCCCTGGCCTCTGCCTTGCCTCCGCGTGAACTCTGTTGCGGAGGGCAGTTAAACTCGCTCCATTGAGCATCGAACTTCTCCTCTATTCTCTATTCAATTACGGGTGTACAGCATTTTCAATTATACACCCATTTGAGCACCTTGTCAAGAGTATCAAGCACTAATCTGCCTTGTGGCAAAGGGGCAAGCGGGGTAGCATCTTTTTATGAGTGAATCTAAATCGTCATCTCTTGGAACAATTTTAGTAACTGGTGGAGACGGAATGGTCGGCTCCTACATCGACTTTGGCGAACGCCTTAATAAGAGCGCTTTGGATGTAACAAATTTAGCGGCAGTGCACGAGCAAGTACAAAAAATAAAACCTGACGTGATTGTGCATCTTGCCGCAATTGTCGACCCCGCACTGTGCGAGCGCGAGCCTGCTAGTGCCTACATGGTTAATACAGTGGGTGCGTATAACGTAGCGCTTGCCGCGCGCGCAGCGGGAGCAAAGTTACTATACGTTTCAACCTCCGGCGTATTTGATGGTACAAAAACTGGATCCTACACCGAAGAGGATACGCCCAACCCACTGAATGTCTATGGCCATTCAAAATATTTAGGTGAGCTTGCGGTTAGGGGAATGCTCAAAGATTCTCTTGTGGTGCGAACATCATGGATATTTGGCGGAGGCAAAGAAAAAGATAAAAAATTCGTAGGGAAGATGCTCCTGCAGCGCGATGCTATTGAAGTACGTGCAGTCACTGACCGCCGTGGCTCACCCACCTATGCAAAAGATCTTGCGGCAGCTTTAAAAAAACTTATTGAAGAGGGGAGACAGGGAATAGTACACATGGGTGGTGGAGATGCCACACGTTTTGAACTTGCAAGCGAAGTTTTTGCGCTTGCAGGTTCGCACACAAAAGTACTGCCAGCATTGTCGTCAGATTTTCCTTCAGCATACACAACAGGAGAGAATGAAAGCATGCCTCTTTCGCCGCTTATGCGTCCGTGGAAAGAGGCACTCAAAGAATACATAGAAACAGAGTGGAAAGAGTAGGAAATATGTGTTATTGTGTTTTTCACTATGAGTATAGTCGCAAGAACAACTTGCCGGATCTCCGGCGAGCC
>JACMMG010000033.1 GCA_014379165.1 Candidatus Parcubacteria bacterium | reverse complement strand
TTTCGCAGGGGATTGCGTCAAATGTTGCGCCGACGGCTTCTTGAGAAAAGAGGCGGTACGTCTGGTTGGCGAAGGTGCGGCACAACAAGTCCTCGTGCAAGCACACGTACTTCTCGTCGCGCACCTGGAGCTCTTTGACCCCGGGCTCACAGATGCCGAAAAGTTCTGGGGTTGGCATGACGAGCCTCGCCGGACGATCGAAGAAGTCGTCACCGCGTTGCGAGGTGCCGCTCGCACCCAGGCAAGAAGTATGCACATCTAATTGCATCGGCTATGCCGAGGCGAACTTGAAAGCCCGGAAAATTCTGGGCTTTTTTCTTTTTCAAAAAAAAGTTTGACAAACCTTTCCATGAAGAACATAGTCTTAGGTAACGGGGTAGCCGGCCGAGGCAGCCGAGCACCTTAAAATTTGTGAGGCCCAAACAGTTGGAGGTCTAAGATGCGGAAACTTCGTCAGTTTTTTGTTGCGTTGGCGGCACTGGCGACCATGTTCGGTGCCATTTCGTCTGCGTCTGCTGACCGGAGAATGGTGAGGACCGTGGCCTGTGATGAAAAAAGCCAAGTCCTTCGCTTCATCGAACTGTGGGACGGAAAAAACGCCCCTGAAGCTATGAAAAGGGTCAACACCGAGGCGCACAAGAGCAACGCGTGCATGCACGGGGTTTACTTCATGGTTGTCGATCCGGTATCGCAGGGGGAAGTGACGAATCTCGTTGGGCGGTGGGATATCCGGCGCGTCGTGATTTACGGCCAGTTGATGTCCGAGAACACCGTTCTGACAGGGGGTTTCGTCGTGCAATTCACCGCCCTCCTTGTGACGATTTTTGAAGAGAGCTAATCGACCCCCATAATTCTGCAGCTACTCTCGTTCGGCTTCGACATCAGGCTTCCGTCACGCGCGGGAGCTTTTTTCTTTTTCAAATTGATGTCAAGCACACAGAAAATTTTAGAAATCTATATTGACCGCAGTAGGGAAAATATTTCGCAGTGACTTGTGCACACGTTATTAACGTTGCCGCATGAGTTTTCCACACACTTAACCACAAAATTTTCCACAGCTTAAGTTGTTCTTCACTTTGCGCCTGGTACGCTTACTTCGTCAGTTTTCATGAAAGCGTCTGCATTGTGCAGGAACAATTTCATGAACCATGACAGGGCACATGTTCTATTGTTCTGTTTGCGTTCATATTACTCATAGCTCGAATCGGAATACACAACATGGGTACTGTGTTTCCAACGAATTGCAACGGGGTCCCTAAAAAGGGCCGCCTTTCCGCGCGTCCGGATGTCAAAGTCTAGCCGCGCAGATGGGCGACCCCTTTTTGTTGAGCATGGTCGAGAGCTCACTGCCCCTTGCAAACGAAATTAAAAATAGTAGTTAAATGAAAATTACAAATGACTAGTGCAATAAGTTTTAAGAGAATTCTCATAAGCCTCGGTATGCTTGCCTTCGTAGGCGCAATTGCGTGGGGTGCAACAGGAGCATTCTTTAGCGATACAGAAACTTCAACAGGTAACACGTTCTCAGCAGGAGATATCGACCTTCAAATCGACAACGAAAGCTATGTTACTAGCACCTCAACAGGCGCACTTGTAGCAAGCCCAGGAAACTCATGGGCAATGAGCAACCTTACTAATCAGCTCTTCTTTAGCTTTACAGATGTAAAGCCAGGAGACATTGGCGAGGACACTATTTCTATCCATGCAGGAAGCAATGATGCTTTCGCTTGTATGGCAGCCGACCTTACTGCAACCCCGGAAAATACTCTTGTAGATCCGGAAACCGATGCAGGTGATCTGGGCCCCGCAAATGGCGACAACGGCGAACTCCAGAACTTCCTCAACTTCTCTTTCTGGAACGACGATGGCGACAATGTGTATGAAGTAGGAGAAACACAAATTACAGCTCTCACCGGCCCTGCAAGCACTATCTTTAACGGTACATGGAGCCAAGTTGGAACCACAACTGTTACAGCCGCAGGTTCTACACGCTTTGTAGCAAAGGCATGGTGCGTAGGAACATTGACTCCTGCACCGATCGCACAAGACGGAATAGGAGATACACTTACTAACACAAATGGTCCGCTTGTTCGCGGCACGGGCTTTACCTGCAGCGGTACAGGAAACCAAAACACTGCTCAGACTGACGGTGTAGTTATAGATGTTTCGTTCTACGCTGAACAAGCTCGTAACAATGGACAGTTCACCTGCGCAAGCCTCCCGACGTTTGTAGGTACAAGCACTGGTTCAACAACCCCTCCGAATAATCCAAATGAAATAAATCAAGCTGATCTTGCAACGACTACTGCCGGTGCAATAGCAGGAAATTGGTTCTTCTACAATGACACCAATGACACCGTCATGACCATTGACCAGTTTAGTGGTACGGGCGGTCAAAACCATATGGAGCTAGTAGCAGGTGAAGAGGGTGCAAAAATGCTCCTCGATACAGGAGTTAATCCTCGCTACAACATTGCTACAGGTCAGTTTGGAGATGTTCTCAACACCATCAGTTCACTTAAGTTCCGCGTCTATGATGCAACAGCAGATAGCGACACACCGTTTATCCAGTTCAATGTTGACTTCGCAACCACAACGGTTGGTCCTGGATTCCAGGGTCGTCTAACTATGCAGCCGGGAAGTGGCGGTAACCCTGCACTTGCAGCGGCTACTTGGACTACTGTAGATGCAATGGCAAGTACATGGAGATGGTCGCGATTCGCTAACGGTCCGGACAACATTGCGGCAACTAGCGATGACAACACTTGGCCAGATGGTAATACCACAGAGTATCGTTCGTGGGCCTCTATACTTGCTGCATTCCCAGCTGCAAATATTCTCGGAAGCAGCTTTGCAACAGGTTCATTCCTCGGTGTCCGCACAGGACAACCGGGACCTGCTGCTGCTACGAACTTCGTCTCTTCGATCGAGTTCGACGGTACTAACTACGACTTCGAAATCTAATTCTCGTTCCAGATTCTTCCGAATTACAGCAATCAAGACATGAAAAAAATTCTCCTTAGTTTAGGCTCCATTGTCTTCGCTGGCGCGATACTCGCTGGCGGGACTGGGGCGTTCCTGGGAGATATCGAAACATCGACCGGCAACACCTTTGCGACCGGTGTTATAGACCTCCTCGTAGACAACGAAAGTTACGTAACCAACAACGACGGGGTGCTCGTTATGAGCACCTCTACGTCGTGGTCGCTCTCGAGCCTTGCAGGCAAACTCTTCTTCAACTTCTTGGATCTCAAACCTGGTGACATCGGCGAAGATACTATTTCCCTCCACGTAAACACAAACAACGCGTGGGCATGCATGAACATCGCCATGACAGGGACTCCGGAAAACGGGCAAAACGAACCTGAGACACTCGTCGACCCAACTGCAGGTACCAACGACGGCGAACTGCAAAACAACTTGTTCTTCAACTTCTGGGCGGACGACGGCGACAATGTGTATGAGGTAGGGGAGCAGATCTTTAAGTCCGGGTGGGCTAAAGACATCTTCCTCGGCCTCAACTGGCCGCTTGCCGACGCCTCGACCAACATCTGGGGTGGCAGCGGACCTATTACTGCAAACACGGTTAAGTACATCGGCAAAGCGTGGTGCTTTGGCGCGATGAGTACCGCCCCCAAGACCCAAGATGGGCAAGGCAAAAAAACAAACAGCACCAATGGCCCACTCGTGCGTGGCACCGGCTTTAGCTGTGCCGGGCAAAACGTGGGCAACATAGTGCAAAGCGACGGCATCAAGGCGAACGTACAGTTCCTCGTAGCACAGTCGCGCAGCAACAGCGCGTTCCTCTGCTCGGGGCAGGTAGCAGGCACCTCAACACCGCCTGTCTCGACCTCAACCCTCTACTCTGAGGACTTCAACGGGTGCGATGAGCATGATGACTTGCATAACAAGTCGTACGGAAGCCACGGCAACGAGTGCACTATTTACGAAGAGTTTTGGGGCAACGACACAGACTCTTGGACAACCGCGAGCATAAAAACAACCGGCTACAAAACTATTACGCTCAAGTACGACCGCAAGCTCGACGACACCGGAGGACCTGTCACTCCGCTCTCGCTCAAAGTTGAGTACTCGGTTAATGGCGGCAGTTCGTGGGTGGCGCCGCCGCTTGAGACAGTAACCACAGAGAGTGGCTGGACAACCAAAACATGGAACCTCTCACCCTCGGCCGACAACAAAGCAAGTGTTAAGGTGCGATTCAGCTTTGTGGGTAGCCACAGCACCAGCCACGGCTACATCGACAATGTCTCTGTAACAGGTGTGAGCATCTAATAACGTTCCCGATCTCTAACAATTATCAGAAATCATGAAAAGAATACTCCTAAGTTCGACGCTCGTTGTGTTTGCTCTCGCCGCGGTCTACGTGGGCGCTACGGGCGCGTTCTTCTCTGACTCAGAGACGTCGACGGGCAATACCTTCAGCGCCGGTGCGATAGACCTTAAGGTCGACAACGAAAGCTACTACAACGGTGTCCTCAATGCGGGCACTACATGGGAGCTTGTTGACCTGACAATACAGAAGTTCTTCGACTTTATTGACCTTAAACCGGGCGATTATGGCGAAGATACGATAAGCCTCCACGTGTTCACTAACGACGCTTACTTGTGTGCAAACGTTACGCTCACAAGCGACGACGATAACGAGCCTACCGAACCAGAAACTGCGGTAGACACAGACACCGGCGTGGGCCAGGGCGAGTTGGCCGATGCGGTCAACTTTATCTGGTGGGCCGACGACGGCGACAACGTGCTTGAAACGGACGAAGAGGTTATCTCTTCCGGTCCGCTTGGTGCACTTGCCGTTGGCCAAACAGCAACCGTAGCTCTTGCCGACTCTGCAACAAATATTTGGGAGACGACTCCAGGCCCAGCGCCGGGAGACGAAACGCTCTACATTGGCAAAGCATGGTGCTTTGGCGCAATTGCGGGCTCGCCCCTTGTGCCTGGCAGCTACTCGGGTCCGGATAACCCGGCAAACGCACCATCGCCGAGCTCAACAGGCCAAGCAACGCCTGAAGACGGCGGATATACCTGCAGTGGTGCAGGGCTCGGCAATGAAACACAAACAGACAGTGTCACTGCGGATGTCAGCTTCTCTGCAACGCAGTCGCGCAACAACCCGGGCTTCCTATGCGCACCGGGAGAAAATTGCGTCATCAATACTGACGTAACCCTTGTACCCAACAGCGGCTTCGAGACTCCTGAAGTAACAAACGGAGCACAGTGGGATATCTTTCCATCTCCAGCAGGCACATGGAACGTACTATGGCGCAGTGATATACCGGCAACCTTCGGTGCGCAAAATCGTCCTGAAATCGCTAACCTTGAATTCCACGAGGGAGTGTTAGGTGCGGCTTCTGAAGGCGACCAGTATGTTGAGCTCGATACCGACTGGGGTGGCCCAAGCGACCCTGGCAACGGCGAGCCAGCATCGGTCACCATCTACCAAAACCTAGCGACCGTCGCTGGCAAGCAATACGAAGTGCATTACAAATTTGCGCCGCGGCCTTCGACGCCCGATTCAGAAAATAATGTCGAAGCGCGTGCGGGCGGTATTGTAGGCGACACAACAGGACCGACCGCAGGTGGCGGAGGTCCGATTGCGTGGACCGAGCGCAGCTTTACCTTCACTGCGACGACGACATCGACGCAAATTTCGTTTACCGACTTGGGTACAGCGAATTCGCTCGGTTCATTCCTTGACGACGTGCGCGTGTACGGACAGATCTGCACTCCGATTGTTGCTGTAGACGCTCAATAAACACTAACAATGTACTAGTGCATGAAAGTTCTCTTCAATATTCTCTACTACACGTTTCTTGCGGCGGTTGTCAGTATCGGGCTGCTCTTAGTGAGCTCGCTCATGCCGATCCCGGGCGCAGCGGAAGTAAAAGTAGTGAAGTCGGGTTCGATGGAACCGTCGATCCATGTAGGAAGTATCGTGCTTATTAAGCCCGCTTCTTCTTACGGGGTAGGCGACGTGATTACCTTCGGCCCCGATACAAAAGTGCAGATACCCACAACGCACCGCATTGTGGATACGCAAGGAGAAGGAGCGTCCCAAACATTCACTACCAAAGGGGATGCCAACGACGCTCCGGACCCTGCTGCGATCCGGAGGCAGGACATTGACGGTAAGGTGATATTCACCATTCCGTATGTCGGGTATGTGCTCGACTTCGCAAAAAAACCATTAGGTTTTGCGCTTCTGGTCGGAATACCGGCATTGCTCATAATATTTGAAGAGATCAGCAAGATAGTGCGTGAAGTGAGAGTTCTGCTTCGCTCTCGCCGGGGAAGGCCTGGCCGAGGAAGCCAAGGAACAAGACTGCAGCGACAATATGCTTCACATGAAATCCCAATCAAACCCCACAGACCGCGAGTCGATTAGCGTCTCGCTGGTAAAAATACTAAGTGTTGCAAGTGTTGTACTTGCACTTCTTCTTGGGCTTGCCCAACTGGGGAGCACGGTCTCTTATTATGCGGAAGTGGAAACTTCCTTTAATAACCGACTCGAGGCGGGAGGTGTAGAAGTGTTCCTCGCCGCAGGAGTTTCCGGAAATGAGCCTTCTCCACTCGCTACTTTGCGAGCGTTGCCAACGCAGGGAAGCACTTCTTTTGAGGTAGGAATAAATACCGAGGAAAGTACGCTCCCGGTTCTCTACCAAGTACGTGCTTTTCTGAACGCACAAAATCCTGCCGGCTGTGAAGACCTCACCTTAGAAGCTACCTTTGGCGAATATACATACACCGGGCCGCTTCTTAATTTCCTTTCGCCTCCAATGAGCGAAAGCGGGTGGTGGAGTTTTACGGTCTCGGTACCGGAGGGCTCTTCGCTCGCGTACAACGCGATATGCGAAGGGGAAGTGCAAGTTCGCGTGTATGCCGAAAGTACAAATGAAACCGTAGAGAAGGTCTTCACGGATGAAAAAACACATTCATTCACTGTGCAAAATGTGAGTTTTCCTCTCGAGCAAGCAGCTACGCCATTACCTCCTACAGGTGAAGAAGGTACTGGGTCTTCATCTGAAGCTCAGACATCTTCCCTTATACCGGAGGAAGAAGCACCTGCCCCGGTTGTACCGGAGCAGGAAGAGAGTCAAGCTGAAGTATTACAAAATAATGAAACTATAATGACAGACGAAACACTTGATCCTACGATGAATCAAACACCGGACGAGGAGACTCCTAAAGAGCCGGCTGCTCCGACCGAGTAACAGTTAGTAGATAGCAAAACCGCCCTCCGAAAGGAGGGCGGTTTTGCGTTTAAGGGTGTATTAGAAGGAAACGTCTACGTTGCCGTTGAGCTTCGTATTGAGCTTCACTTCGTTAGAAGTTGAAGCATCCGTTTCTGAACGATCGCTCGTGTGTGATTGCGAATTAAGGTTCGCATTTCCCTGAACATTGGCATTTACATCCGCATTTGTGTCAACATACATTTCGTCAGTCGAAGAAGCGTTTGCATCTGCATTAGCGTCAAAGCGGCTTTCAACGTTAGCTTTTACATCGCTCCATGTATGAGACATAGAGTTGATGGCGTGTTCACCTGCCTCGGTCTGAGTTGCAACAACTGCACCACCACCGATGAATAATGACACTGCAAGAGCAATAGCGATAAAGGGCATAATATTTCGTTTATCTGTTAATCAGTTTGTCCCAGGTACTTACATGAAGACGTCATAATTTGGTGTTTCTTACTTGACAATTCATGAGATTTATAACAAAGTTTTACCTAGGTAGAAGCAGGGGGTATGCATGCCCTACATTAACCGTAAGGGAACCACGAGATTGGTGGTGCTAGTTGGCCCTTATGTTTTGAAATTCGCTCGCGTTCGCATCTTTTTCCCATTCGTCCGCATTCTTGCGTGGCATCGGGAAGGCCAGATGGTGGCCACAGCAATCCGGGAAAAACACCGGGAGTTTAGTTTCAAAGATATTCTTCATATCCTCTTTCTAGCTGGACTACAGGCCAACTTGCGGGAATACCGGCTTTGCCGAAAATATCCTCTTGCTCCACTTGCGTGGACCTACGCCACGCTTGGAGGATGGATAAATATTCAGCGGCGAGGCATGGAAGGCTGTACGGGACAAGACGCGCATTCGCTCTTAGGTCCGTTTGACCCTAATATTCTCAGGAGCGTTGACGCCTGGGAGCACAATCTAGGGATTATTGAAGGGAAGTGCTGTCTTATTGACTATGGCGCGCCCGGAGTAGAAGAGTTCCTCAAGGAGCGGTATTCGTGTGCGAAGTAAGAGCCGGCACCAAGACGATTCTATCGTCGAAGTGCCGGCTCTTTTTGTTTATGCTATATATATAGTATTGGTATGCACGAAGAGGGCGCCTTACATATAGAGCTCGCGTCAGAGCGGCTAGGAAGTGTGTGGGGACTTCCTATTACTACGTCACTTTTGACGACGTGGCTCGTTTTAATAACCCTCCTTATTATGGCTTTTGTAGTAGGACGGATGCTGCGCATGAAGCCCGGACGCTTTCAGGCTTCGGTCGAATTGTTGTACGAATACGTTTTTGGCTATGTACGTGACATGCTCGAAAGCGATAAGCTCGCGAAACGATATTTTCCGTTTATTGCGACAATATTTTTATTTATCCTTACCGCAAACCTCTTTGACTTCCTTCCTATATTCGGAACAATTGGTATTCATAGGGGAGAAGAATTTGTTCCGCTTTTTCATGCGGTCAATGCCGACTTAAACACGACGTTGGCGCTCGCTATAATTTCTTTTTTTGTAATTGAGATTTCAGGAATTTTAACGCTCGGCGTATTGAAATACGGTGGAAAATTTGTTAACTTTAAGGGAGGCGCGATGGGGTTCATCGTGGGCCTACTTGAGCTCATTGGTAACCTCGCGCGCCTCATTTCGTTCTCTTTCAGGCTTTTTGGGGCAATCTTCGCAGGAGAGGTCCTTCTTATGGTTATTGGGACTTTCGTACCGTATCTCTTGCCCATACCGCTTATGGCTTTCGAGATATTCATTAGCATTCTCCAGGCAGGTATCTTTGCGATCCTTACGCTCGCGTTCATTAAGATAGCGATAGCCGAGCCGCATGGTTCGCATGACGAAGCTCACGCGGTAGGGGCACATTCATAATAGTTATTAATTAGTAAGTTTATTCACCACTTGTATGGATATTGAAGTAGCAAAAGTATTAGGCATGGCGATCGTTGTAGGTCTCGGAGTCATTGGTCCGGGCATTGGGCTGGGTATTTTGGTCAGCAAAGCTCTTGAAGCGATTGGTAGAAACCCGGAAGCTTCCGGCCAGATTCAGGCAACCATGTATGTCGGCATCGCAGTTACCGACGTGCTGGCAATTTTCGCGGTTGTTATAGGCTTTATCATTCGGTTTACCTAATCGATACATCAACAAGAAAGAAGTGTACGTATGGAAGCGATTCTGACAACATTCGGAATAGATTGGAGGCTCCTTTTAGTGCAAGGAGTTAACTTCGGCATTTTGCTTGCAGGGCTGACGTATTTTCTTTATACGCCAATAATGAAAATGCTTGAAGAGCGTCGCGCTCTTGTCTCTAAGGGTGTTGATGACGCTGCGCGTGCTGAAGAAGAGCTAAAAAATATAGAACAGTCGCGTGCAACTCGCCTTGCTGAAGCAGGGCGTGAAGCTGACAATGTTCTTGCAAATGCCCGCAGCGCCGCAAACGAAAAAGAGCGCGAAATCGTAGGAAGAGCGGAAAATGCTGCCGCAACAGCGCTTAGTGAGGCGGAAGCTCAGGCAAAAGAAGCAAAAGCGCGCGCGATCGCCGAAAGCAAGGAAGAAGTCGCAAAACTCATTGTACTTGGCATGCAAAAAGCATTTAAGGAATCCAAATTATGACTACCGGAGAATCGTATGCAAAAGCGCTCTATGCGCTCATAAAAAAGAATCCGGAAAAAGCATCCCTGTATGCCAAAAATTTAAAAACGGCATTACGCCGAAGGGGTCACGAAAAATTGCTTCCGCAGATAGCCGCAGAAGGGGAGAAGCTGCGGTTACGCGAAGAACGGTCGATGCAGTCTTCCACTGAGACCCCCGAGCGGGAGCAAAACAGAATACTATTTGAACTCTATCGAAAACTTACCGCATAAAACTACATGGCAAACTTTATAGAACAATTTAAAAAAGAAATAGAAGGATTTACACCCAGTACTCGGCCTGCAAAAACCGGTACGGTCGTTCGCGTTGGCGACGGCGTTGCTGAAATTGAAGGGCTTGAAGGTGCTGTCATGTCTGAAATGGTGCGATTTGATATTGCTTCCAATACTTCGCTACAAAAAGCGATCGCGCAAAAAGAAGATGTGTATGGTCTGGTCTTAAACCTCGAAGAAGAATCAGTACGCGTTATCGTGCTTGGCAATGTTGCTGCTGTGCGAGAGGGAATGACCGTTATCTCAACCGGTGCAACTCTTTCGATTCCGGTTGGTGAGGCACTTTTAGGCCGTGTTGTTTCTCCTTTGGGCGAGCCGGTTGACGGTTTGGGTCCAATTGCTAGCAAGCAGCGCAATCCGATTGAGCGTGAGGCATATGGCGTTATGGATAGGCAGTCGGTTAATACGCCGCTTCACACAGGTATCAAAGCAATTGACTCGATGATCCCGATAGGCCGCGGCCAGCGCGAGCTTATCATTGGTGACCGTTACACCGGTAAAACAACCATTGCGACCGACACGATCCTTAACCAGCTCAATGAGCCCAAAGAGTCGCGGCCAATTTGCATTTATGTAGCAGTAGGGCAAAAGGAAAGTAAGACCGCGCGTCTTGTAGCTTCACTTAAAGAAATGGGCGCAATGGAATATACGATTATTGTGGACGCCGGTGCCTCCTCACCAGCACCACTCCAATATTTAGCGCCGTTTGCTGGTGCTGCAATTGGAGAGTATTTCCTCGACCAGGGTCGCGACGCACTTGTGATTTATGACGACCTTTCAAAACACGCGGTTGCATACCGTGCATTATCTCTTCTTCTTCGTCGCCCGCCAGGCCGCGAAGCATATCCGGGCGATGTGTTCTATCTCCACTCACGTTTGCTTGAACGTGCTGCAAAACTTTCAAAAGAAAAAGGCGGAGGCTCACTTACTGCACTTCCAATAATTGAAACACTAGAAGGTGACATTTCAGGATATATTCCAACAAACGTCATCTCAATTACCGACGGACAAATCTTCCTTGAAACCGATCTCTTCAACAAAGG
This sequence comes from Candidatus Parcubacteria bacterium, assembly GCA_014379165.1. Taxonomy (GTDB): domain Bacteria; phylum Patescibacteriota; class Minisyncoccia; order Phycocordibacterales; family SBAW01; genus GWA1-54-10. Next base: position 2,973 of record JACMMG010000033.1, on the reverse strand, counting down.
TGTGCGCCCTGCGGTTAACGTGGGTAATTCTGTATCTCGCGTGGGTTCCGCAGCACAGACTAAAGCAATGAAGAAGGTTTCAGGAAAAATTAAACTTGAGCTTGCGCAGTTCCGCGAACTTGAGGCATTCATGCAATTTAGCCAAGACCTCGACGCAGGTACTAAAAAGCAAATCGAAGCAGGTCAGCGACTTTCAGCCGTTCTTCGCCAGAAGAATAGCGCTCCGCTTTCTTTTGCACAGCAGGCGATTGTTATCTACTCAGCAGTCAACGGGTACCTTTCCAAAGTCGCGGTAGAGCGAGTGCCAGAGTTTGAAGAAAAGTTCTTGGCGTTCCTCAATGCAAGCGCAAAAAATATTCTCGAAACTGTCTTTGAAGCAAAAGAAATTTCTCCAGAAACCGAAGAAAAAATAAAATCAGCACTTGCGAAATTCGAAGAGACGCACCCGCAGCTCTTCATCACAGACCCTAAATAATTTATGGCTGCACTTAAGAGCATAAAACTAAAGATAAAATCGGTTGAAAAAACTGCCAAGGTAACCAAAGCCATGGAGGCAGTTTCTGCAGCTAAAATGCGCAAGGCGCAACAAAAAGCACTCATGGGCCGCGCCTATGCACGTGCTGCTTCCGCTATTTTGGCGCGAGTTTCCGGCGCACGTGAGCTTGCAACTCACCCCTTAACGTCGGCTCGGCCAGTTGAAAACTCTCTATATATAGCTATTACCAGCGACAAAGGACTTGCTGGAGCGCTTAATAGTGCTGTATTGCGCGCAATTGTAGCTGACATACCTTCCGGAGGCAGTGCAAGCGTTATTGCTGTGGGCCGCAAAGCGAATGATTTTTTTACTGCGCGCGAAATCCCGGTAGAAACCTACTTCCCAAATACTGACCAAATTACATCTGAGTTTATTGCCGAGCTTGTCCGCACCGCAGCCTCGCGTTTTGCTTCAGGTAAGGTTGATGTTGTTAAAATTGCGTATCAAAACTTCGTTTCGACCTTCGAACAGCGCCCAACCATTAGAACTGTTTTTCCACTTTCTCTTGATGAACTAGAGGCGGTTGTTGAAGACATTCTGCCAGCGCGCGGACAATTTGCGCTGCAACCGGTATCCAAAGAGCGCCCTGTCACCTATACTATCGAGCCGTCTGAGGAAGAAGTGTTAAATACTATCTTACCTAAACTCGCGGGGATCTTTGTTTATCATGCACTTCTTGAAACGCAGGCCAGCGAGCATAGTGCCCGGATGGTTGCGATGAAATCAGCATCCGATAAAGCCAAAGACCTTACAAAAGGACTGACAATACAGTTCAATAAGGCTCGGCAGGCAGCGATTACACGTGAAGTGTCCGAGATTACCGGAGGCATGGAGGCAATGGCCAATTAGCGTTAGCTAATTACCTAGAATAAGAAATTTTAAGAATAAAAATTATGAAAGGAGAAATCAAACAAATCATTGGGCCGGTTGTCGACGTCTATTTTGAAGGCGAGCAGTTGCCCGCACTTCAAAACGCCTTGCGCACCAAAGTTGGCGATAGAGTCGTATGGCTCGAGGTTGCTCAGCACGTAGGGCTCGGCCGTGTTCGTTGTATCGCACTACAAGATACCTCAGGTCTTGCACGCGGTCTTGAAGTCGAAGACACCGGCGCTCCTGTCATGGTCCCAGTAGGCGAGAAATCGCTTGGACGCCTTTTTAACGTCGTTGGTGATGCTATCGACAATAAACCCGCACCCGAAGGTGCACCAAGGCTGCCTATCCATCGCGACCCGCCGTCATTTAAAGACCAGCGCACAAAAGCGGAGGTGTTTGAAACTGGAATTAAATCAATCGACCTTTTGGCCCCCTTTATTAAAGGAGGAAAAGTCGGGCTTTTCGGCGGTGCAGGCGTAGGCAAGACCGTTATGATGCAGGAGCTTATCCGCAACGTTGCAACAGAGCACGCGGGTTATTCAGTATTTGCCGGTGTCGGTGAGCGCGTGCGCGAGGGGAATGACCTCTATCACGAAATGAAAGAAACGGGTGTTATCGACAAGCTTGCGATGGTTTTTGGCCAGATGAACGAGGTGCCAGGTGCCCGTGCACGTGTAGGCCTTACGGGACTCACTATGGCGGAATATTTTCGCGATGAGATGGGTAAGGATGTGCTCTTCTTTATGGACAACATATTCCGCTTTGTGCAGGCAGGCTCTGAGGTGTCATCACTTTTGGGTCGTGTGCCTTCAGCAGTGGGTTACCAGCCGACTTTGGCAGAAGAGATGGGTCAGCTCCAAGAGCGTATTACATCAACTAAAAAGGGTTCTATTACTTCTGTACAGGCAATTTACGTACCCGCCGACGACCTCACTGACCCGGCGCCGGCAACAACTTTTGCGCACCTCGACTCGGTCGTCGTGCTTTCGCGCCAGTTGGCTTCTATTGGTATTTATCCTGCAATTGACCCACTTGAAAGTAACTCAACAGCACTTACGCCTGAGGTTGTAGGGGAAGAGCACTACCGCACTGCACTTGAAGTAAAGCGCGTGCTCCAGCGCTATAAAGACCTTCAAGACATCATCGCCATTTTAGGTATTGAAGAGCTTTCTGACGAAGACAAACAAATAGTGTATCGCGCGCGCAAAATACGAAGCTTCCTTTCTCAGCCCACGCACGTGGCCGAGGTATTTTCTGGCGTCAAAGGCGTATACGTTCCGGTGGCAGAGACAGTACGAAGCTTCAGAGAAATCCTTGACGGCAAGCATGACGATAAGCCGGAAAATGCCTTTTATATGAAAGGAGGCATTGATTCAGTAAAGGTAGAGGAAGTTGCAGGCAAATAAATAAAAACTATGCACGTTACTATTGCTCGGGTAGATGAATTGCTTTACGACGGCGAAGCCCGCTCCCTTACCGTGCCTGGAAGTGCTGGTGAAATGACACTTCTTTCAGAACATGAGCCACTTATCTCAACCCTTAAGCCGGGTCTTATTACCGTACGC